>CAZCAD010000502.1:285-2193 GCA_964496525.1 uncultured Flavobacteriales bacterium
CACCGAAATCAATCTGCCAAACAAATACCCCGTCTTGAACTAAACCTCGTTCTCCATAAGTTCCGTCCCAGCCAAAAGCAGGATTGTATGACTCAAACAGTATTTCGCCCCATCTGTTAAAAATGGTCAGATGATAATCGTAGACGTCTACACCCGCCGTTATGACAGGTTTAAATACGTTGTTGTATTGATTACCATCCGGTGTGAAAACGTTTGGAACAAAGAATAATATAACATCATCAATTTTAATCAATTTTCTGGCGGTGTCAGGACAACTGGCATCATTATCTGCAATTAAAGTAACCCAATATGATTTGTCTCCAACTATAGGAAAGGTATGTTCAGGACTGGTCTGAATGGAGGTAGTGCCATCTCCAAAATCCCAGAGGAAATCATCTGCGTTGAATGATGAGTTTAAAAATTCGACCGAAGTGTTATCAATGGTTACATGATCCGGAGAATAAGAGAAAGCAGCTTCGGCGCGCTGAAGTACAGTAATATAATCAAAGTACGTCAGCAGATTTGTGCATCCATCGGCAGATATTACTTCTAATGAAATATCGTAGACACCGGAATAATTATAAGTGTGACTAACAGTGCCACAATCCACAATTCCACTTGCGTCTCCAAAATCCCAACCGCATTCAATACCGATAGGAACAGACAAGTTCTCAAAGTTGACGGTGAACGGCTCACATCCAATTAATTTATCGCCGACGAAATAAATTACCGGAACCGGATTTACGGTAAGGGTGAAAACAGCAATTTCGTCGGTGCATGGAGTAAATGTTGGGATAGTATAATTAAAAATATAAGTCCCATCTGCAAGTCCACTTAAGGTTAGAATACCTGTGCTCGTGTTAAATTGTCCTGAGCCGGTTATTTCACTCCATACGCCGCTTGTGGTTGCGGTAAGCATGGTGTTTAGATCAATTACCGATACGGTTCCATTACATACAGACATCGAGTCATCCGCTCCGGCATCAAAGTCGATCGGCTCAGAAATTATAAAGGAATCGGTGATATCACACCCATTAATATCTGTTATTGTTACGCTGTATGATCCTGATGCTATGGCCGTTAAGTCCTGAGTTGTCTCTCCACCAGGTGTCCAGAGATAGGTATAAGTCGGCGAGCCTCCGGTCACCGTCAGATCAGCGCTGCCGTCACTAAGCCCGATGCAATTCACAGGAGTTGCAACAATGTTTGAAACAAGCTGTGTAGGTTGTGTGAGCGTTATTGTCTCAGTGGTGGTACAGCCGTTAACATCCGTTACTGTTACATCATAAGTTCCTGCCGGAAGTGTCGAGATGTCTTCAGTCGTTGCTGCGGTATTCCACAGATAAGCGTATCCGGGAGATCCTCCACCAACAATTAAGTCGATACTACCGTCACTTAATCCAAAACAGGAAATGTTATCACCCGATGCAAAAGTCGGAGCTGTTACTCCCGAAGTCAGAACAGTAGGTTCGATGATCGTTATAGTTTCGGTTGTTGTACATCCATTGATATCGGTAGCCGTTACATCGTAGGTTCCGGGGCCAAGAGATGTAATATCCTCGGTTGTTGCAGTGGTGTTCCATAAAAATGAATATCCCGGTGATCCACCAACCACAGTAAGATCAATGCTTCCATCTGCCAAACCGAAACAACTAATGTTTACCGAACTCAGTGAAGAAGTAAAGACCGGAGGTTCGGTCAATGTAATGGTCTCAGTTGTGGTACAGCCGTTAATATCGGTCACCGTTACATCATAAGTTCCTGCCGGAAGCGTCGAGATGTCTTCAGTCGTTGATGCGGTATTCCATAGGAATGAATATCCCGGTGATCCTCCTCCAACGCTCAGATCGATACTGCCGTCACTCAGTCCAAAACAGGAGATATTATCACCCGATGCAAAAGTTGGTG
>CAZCAD010000503.1:0-2191 GCA_964496525.1 uncultured Flavobacteriales bacterium
CGAATTGTTAGGTGACAGCCATGAGTTGCAAGGACTGCAGGGAAGATGAAGGCTAAGAGCCCGATGTTGCGCACCATTAATAATTTCGTACCCGTACAAGCTGGTGTCGGAAGGACCCCATAAAGTAAAAGTTGGTCTGCCATAGATTGCGGCCATATGCATCAGGCCACTGTCTAAACCGATGAAGAGGTCGCAATTTGAGATGATTGATTTGAGATCGGCGATATTCGTTTTTCCAACCACTGAGGTTACAGAATCGCTGAGATCTTTTTGTACTTGATCGGCTAGGACCTGGTCTGTTTTATCGCCAAGCAGAATAATCTGCTTTTCTGGATGATGAATGGAGATACTTGAGATCAGTTCGATCCAATGCTCAATGGGCCAATTCTTATAGGATTTGATATCGTTGGCACTTCCCAGCTGTATTGCAATGTACTCGGAGAAACCTTCTAGATGTTTGCTCTTGTTTTCAGTCGGGGGTAGGTTCAGCGACCCATTGCTAAGTGAATCATTAGCGGCTTCTGAATTCAATAGTCTTATGTTTTGAACGGCAGCATGCAACCCTTTCTTTGGTTCAACCTCAGTACATTTCTTTGCAAGCAATCCAGGTAGATTCTCTGGTATTTTTTGAGCGATTACTTTTTTGGCGATTATCTGGGCCGAGAGTATAATCGTTCTGCTTGAGGCGAAATTATCAAGATAGGCTTCGTCAAAAGTGCTTTTATACTTTAAATTGAACTTCACCCATTCTGCGGGCTCAGGTCCTATTTCCACAATCTGCGATACCAGATCACAATCTTCAAAGAACTCCTTGCCACCATAGGAAGTTGTTGAAATGCAAGTAATCTCATCGCCTCTATCCTTCAATTGATTTAGGAGTGGAACGAGAAGTATTGCATTCCCAAGTCCGGAGCTTACGAAAACGGCAACTTTCATTGGTACGATTGGTTTTTGAAACTATACACTTTTCGCGTAAGACTGTCAGTTGATGCAAATATCCACCAAGTTGGCAGTTGGCAATAAACAGTTGGCAAAAAGGTGATTGGCCTCTTATATTCCTGCCAATTGCCAACTGCCAACTGCCAACTGATCGATGCAATTAAACAAGATTTCATTTCTTTTATCAAATCGATGTACTATTAGGACCTAGAGATTTAGTGCGTGATCTTTTTGCTTTTCAATCTAATTGAATTTCCAATCACAATAACGTCTGAAAATGCCATGGCAAGGGCACCTACCATAGGGTTCAGCATTCCCATGGCTGCTATCGGAATCGCTACAACATTATAGGCAAAGGCCCAAAACAGATTTTGTTTGATGGTAAGATAGGTGTGCTTGCTGATTTGGAGGGCATGGTTGACAATGGTCAGCTCATTTGATTTTAGGAGAATTACCTGAGATGATTCAATCGCTACCTGCGTCGCATTTCCCAAAGATATTCCAACTGTTGCCTTGGCTAACGCCGGTGCATCATTAATTCCGTCCCCTACCATAGCAGTAACACCTTGAGCGGACAGTTCTGAGATTTTTTTCAATTTCTGATCCGGTAATTGTTCGCTGTACACTTCATCCATTCCAAGCTCCGAGGCGACAATTTCGCAATTAGAAGCCGTATCTCCACTGAGTAATACAGTCTTAATTCCCATGGATTTCAAGGAATCAACCATCTGTTTTGCATGAGCTTTCAATTCATCCTGTATGTCAACAGTTGCTATTAACTTATCGTTTTTAACCAGGTATAGGGAATGCCCTGTTTTTGAATCCAGCCCCGGTATAACCTTGACAGATCCCAATTTAACTGCATCACTATTGAGGAGCTTACCTGCCACGCCGATTCCCTTATGTTCGCTCACTTCTGAAAATTCAAGAGAATGTGCAACATCCTTTAATTCGTTAAATATGGATTTGGCGATAGGGTGGGAGGAATGCTGTTCCAGGCTGTAAATGAGATCCCTGATTTCCTCTGCTGTATACCCCTCCAACGGATCAATAGATTTGATCTTAAAATTTCCGGTGGTCAAGGTCCCTGTCTTGTCGAACACAATCGTTTGAATTTTTGCGAACTCTTCCAGCGTACCACCTCCTTTAATTAAAATACCTCTTTTCGCAGCCCGGCCAATACCGGCAATCACAGCAGTGGGTGTAGCAAGTCCCATTGCGCAAGGGCATGAGATTACCAGGACCGCGATCG
>CAZCAD010000504.1:0-2191 GCA_964496525.1 uncultured Flavobacteriales bacterium
CCCTGCACATGTCTTCACCCTATTCCATTGCAGGAACAGAATATACGTTTGAGCTCTACGAACTCCGCCCTGACGATGCCGATCCAAATCAAGTGGTCAATTCCTCCCTGCCGATTTACATGGAGGTGACCACCCTCACCTTTTTGAATTACGGAATTATTCAACCACAGTTGCAGCTCGGACTAAGCTATGTCTGGCGCGTTAAAGTGCGAGAAGTAACCGGACGTGATGTCTTCCGAAATCAGGGATATTCAGCAGTTTGTGTCTTTACCTACGGCAGTATTGCCGAATCCCTGGCTGAGGGGATTGTTCTCGAACTAAACGCTGAGGGCACCGGAGTTCGCCAGGGATTGGCCTGGTGGAATGGCTCAGGAGTTTTTACAGGCTATGAATTAGAAGTTCGAAAAACAGGAAATTCCTCCTATTTATGGTTCCCATATTCAAGCGAGCAGTATAGTCTGAAAGTGAATGACCTGGAGCCCTCAACGGAATATGAATGCCGCGTAAAAGGAATTTCAGGTGATTACGAATCGGAATGGTCGAACACTTCTTACTTTACTACTCAGCCCAAACCCGTCTATGCCTGCGGATCGACTGCGCAGCCACCGACTGTTCCCGATATTATTCCGCTACAGAATGCTCTGCCGGGCATGACGTTCACCATTGGGCAGTTTGATATGACGGTGAGTTCAATCACAGGAGCAGGTCCGCCCGGTCATTTTACAGGCTTTGGACGAGTCAATATTCCATTTATTCTACTCAACTTAAAAGTAAAATTTGATGATATTCTGGTGGATGAAAATCATTTTATTCGAGGCGGAAGTGTTGTTGCCCTGAGCAAGGGATTGGACGAATGGATAGACGATCAATTTACGCCTTTCCAAATTCCGGGAGAAATTGACGATTTCGAATTTCACGGTGACTCCTCCGTCACTGTTTATTTTGGAGATGAATCCATTACCTATGATTTTCCGGAGGACGGAGGTCCGCTCTATTTTGAAGATGAAACAGGATTGACCTACACAGTATATTCGGACGGGACGGTTGAAGTATCCGGCAACATTACGCTCAGCGACGATCAACTTTTTGCCACCCAGGATTATCAGGTTGTTTTCTCGACATATCAAGAACAGGAATTTGGGTTTGACGCATTGCAATTCCTCGAATGGCAAGGCGATTATGAAGCCATCCTTCTTCTGGATTCCACCTATTATTTCACTCCATACAAATCTATTTCCTCAGGCGGAAATGATGAGGTAATCGCGACTGTTATTTCAGAAGATGGAATGCCGGGCCTAAGGTTTGAAACTCTTACGGGGCGGGAGATTCCACACGTATCGGTCGGAGACAACAGCTACAAGCTAAACCTCTCAGGCTTCACCGAATCAGCCTACGTGTATGCATTTGATGACTCCTTAAAAGTTGGAAAACTTTGGATTAAAGTTCTACCAACGCTTGAGAAAAAAGTGGTAATTATTCCCGTTAATGGAGCCGACATAAGCTCCCAGGACGTTATCCAAACCGAACTCAACGAAATCTACAAACAGGCCAATGTAATTTGGGACCTAAGCATCGCCTCCAACTTTTCAAACTCCTCCTGGGATTTAAGCAGTGATTCTAAACTACAATCAGCCGATGCTACGATTATGTCTAAATACAGCGATGAAATGCGGTCATTAAGAGATGCCTATTTTGAAGCTAATTCTGATTATGACAAAGCCGCATTTCATGTATTCGTCGTTCCGGCCTTCGATGATTCAGGCTTGAAGGGCTATATGGTTCGTGGTCGCGGTCTTGGATTTATACAATCCGGAGAGAACGGAAAAACAATAGGGCATGAATTGGGCCACGGTGCATTTGATTTGCAGCATACTTTTCCACAACTTGATTTAGGGTCCTCAAATAATCTCATGGATTACGTTGATAGTGTTCATTTGAGACAACGGCAATGGTATGAGATTCATAACAATTTTCCGGTCTTTTCTTTTTTGGATGGGGAGGAGGATGGTTCGGCGGCGATCGTTAGCAATATAGAAGATCTGGATCCCTTTAGAAATCACGAGGGTAAACTTTGCTTCTTATCTGTTGGAGGTGCTCCAATTACGCTTGATGCGGCGGTTCAAAAAGTTGTCCTTTCAACTTCAGAAGATCAATGGAAGGAATCAAGACAGCATCTGCCGATTGGCGCTTT
>CAZCAD010000505.1:0-2183 GCA_964496525.1 uncultured Flavobacteriales bacterium
AAGTTGAGAATCCTGAATGAATTCACCATAGACCATGACGTGCATGTGCTTGTCGAGCTGATCTTTTATGGCAGATATAACTTTTGGATGTGAATGACCGATGTTGTTAACGGCAAGACCCGCTATCATGTCAACGTAACGCTTACCGGATTTATCCCAGATGTAAATCCCTTCGGCCCTGTCTGCGTCTATTAAATAAGGGGAATTGTTGGTTTGACCCTGAAGTTCAAGAAATTTTGTTTTACGGTCTGTCTCGTTGTCCTCCGCCATGTGGGCCTTTCTTATGAAGTTTTTTGAGCAAGGCCCTTTTCCACTTTTCTTCGATGATGTACACCCTTGCCGCTCGCTTCTTATCCAATACCCCGGCAAATTTAGCTAAATAACCCAATCTCAGTTTGGCATGTTTTGTTTCTAAATTCAGAAGTTCCCGCATTTTATTATAGGCTTCTTTATCACCCATCTGATCGATTAGCTTAAGTAGCCTAAGTATTTTTCTTTTCTCTTCATGAATCTCACCACTCTTCTCTTCATATTCATTATAAATTGGCCAAAAACTCTCTGCCTCAGAAGAGGTAAGATGCAAGCGGTTTGAAATGAAAGCTATCTTCTCTCTCTTTAGCTTTTCTCTCTTGTTTTTATGCCCTTTATATGGTCTGTCCGTTTGCTGTGCATCGACATAAGGTGCAAATAGAAGTAAGGCTACGATAAGTAGAATTCGCTTTACGAGTCCGGGGTTCAATATGTATATTCCAGAGTTTACCATTTATAGTTCATCCATTAGTAAGTCAAAATCGCTTCCGTAAAAGTCAAACAAATCTTCTTCATCCACTTCAACCTCTTCACTTTCAACCTCAATATCATTTTCAACAATATAATCGATGATGTCTTCTTCATCCATATAAGCCAGGTAATCATCATAATCAATCTCCTCTACAATAGTCGTCTCAGCCACGGTTGCATTCTGCGATGGATCAGACATCACATAAAAGAAGAGTGTAATAACGGCGGCGGCACTTGCAACTGCTGCCACATAACGCATCGGGATAATCCTTCCTTTTTTATCCGACTTCGCCAAGGCTTTGTCGGATAACTTTGGCGTTTCAACTTCAAATGAATCGAAAAATCCCGCAGGCACCTCGGGCTTTTCAGACAGTTGTAATTGATCAAGAATAGAATCAACAGCTTCTTCCTCTTCAATTTTAGACATCAAATTCGATGAAAAATTCTCAAAAAACCCATCAGGGACATGCGGCTTTTTTGCCTTCTCGAACGATAAATCTTCAGAAGAAGAGGAATGCTCTTTCGAAATCAAGGTCATAAGACGGGCCAAAAAGCTTTCAAAGAAACCCCGCTCAAGCTCAGGTTTTATACGCTTTTTCAGCTTATCCAATATGTCGTATTTACGCTCCATTTATTTCTATGACTTAAATTAATCTAAAAGGTTTAAGATGACTTTAAAAAATTTTCAATTTTTTTCACAGCTAAATGATAAGATGTTTTCAAGGCTCCGACTGACGTTCCGGTCAAGTCGGACACTTCTTTAAACTTTAAATCGTCAAAATATTTTAATTGAAAAACCAATCGCTGTTTTTCGGGTAATGTGTCAAGTGCTTTGTTCAATAATTTTTCAATCTCTTCTGAAGAATATTCCGTTCCTTCTATAGCGATTGAATTTTCAAATATCGGTGGATCTAAATCGGTGGTTGCTCTTTTTGATTCGCGACTCAGAAATGTATGCGTTTCGTTAAAAGCGATTCGGTACAGCCAGGTGTAAATCGCAGAATCGGATCTGAAATTCTCAAGTCCTTTCCATGCCTTGATAAAGACATTCTGCATAACATCCTCTGTGTCTTGATGATTTTTTGTCAATCGCCGAATTTGCCAATAGACCCGCTCCTGATACTTCTTTACGATTAGCTGAAAACCGAGATTTGGATTATTCCTGAACTTTGCTAAAAGCTCCTTATCCGATACAGGAAACACTGTTTCGGTCCCATTTTTGGTATTCTCATCAGATTCTTGAAGCATTCACCGGTTTTTCCGCGAAATGACTTTCTGCACGGCTTCAACGATGTTCGGAGTATTGATATTATACTTCGTCAATAAGTCTTCCCCTTTTCCGCTTTCTCCAAAGGTATCATTTACTGCTACAATTTCAAGCGGAGTAGGACGCTTACGCGCTA
>CAZCAD010000506.1:0-2178 GCA_964496525.1 uncultured Flavobacteriales bacterium
TGCGGGAATTTTTACGAAATCCTCTCGATGGCCTGAAACTTTGCATTTCGATTCAGCCTCGAACGATAATAATCCTGGTCCCGAAATCTTTTCATTGCCGTTTTCTAGGAAGTCTCTCCGGTAGGCAGGGGTGAGCGGGTGGCTTTTTTTGTTACTAAAGGTCAAATCAGGCGACTAATTATGTAAATTTGTATTCAACACAAATGAAACTGATTCTAATTGCAATAGGACTACTATCCCTGGCATTCGCGGGGATCGCCATTAAAATTCTCGCCAAGAAGGGTGGAAGATTTACCGGTACATGTGCAAGTAATAATCCAATGTTTAACAACGAAGGCAAAATCTGTGGTGTTTGTGGCGCCAGGCCGGATGAGCAATGTTTGAATGAGGAGGTGGTGGTATAGTGTCTGGATGAAATTCCAAATTTCAAAAACCAAATTTCAAAAATAGGTGCAACAAGTGCTAGCTTCGCTTATTAACTATCGCCGAGAAAATCTTTTTTAGCTCTATGGATTCCTGAAGCAGTGGGTCTAAATGTTTCACGACTTCTTCTTCATTCGAATTAATTAGTAGCCTCAACCAATAAGCCTACTCTTTCGCTTCTTTTCGACAGATTTTTGCTCTAAAGAGAAAATCTTTGTCACTCAGATGTTCATTTGCTTCGATATAATTTGCGCCAACTGATCCTGATGATCTGACAACTTGTTTGATATCCTCAATATTCGAAATAGTTCGAGGAAGGTCTTTTATATTCTTACGCACGTTGAGGGCAAATTTATAAGTACGCTCTTCTAAATCATATTTATTCGCACCGTTCATTATTTTTGAGATTTGATAATTGGGATTTGAAAATTTGGAATTTGAGATTTCTACACCGCTACATCATTTTCCCTCAATGCATCATTCAAAGAAGTCTTCTTGTCCGTCGATTCCTTTCGTTGACCAATGATAAGGGCGCAAGGAACCTGATAATCCCCGGCGGAGAATTTCTTTGTATGCGATCCGGGAATGACAACCGACCTTGGAGGAACTTCGCCCTTCATTTCTAAAGGGTCAGCCCCCGTCACGTCAATAATTTTGGTTGACATGGTTAAAACCACGTTAGCTCCGAGAACGGCCTCTTTACCAACACGGACTCCCTCGACGACAATACATCTTGAACCAATAAAGGCGTTGTCCTCGATAATGACCGGAGCGGCCTGAAGTGGCTCTAATACGCCTCCAATTCCGACCCCACCGCTGAGGTGAACGTTTTTTCCAATTTGAGCACACGAACCCACAGTGGCCCAGGTATCGATCATGGAACCTTCGTCCACATAAGCGCCGATATTTACATAAGAAGGCATCAATATCACGCCTGGAGCAATGTAAGATCCAAAACGGGCAACTGCATGCGGAACAACGCGAACCCCCTTTGCTTTATAATCCTTTTTCAGCGCCATTTTATCATGGAACTCAAACGGACCCACTTCGATGGTTTCCATTTTTCGAATTGGAAAGTACAGAACAACCGCCTTCTTCACCCATTCATTTACCCGCCAGTTACCATCATCCAGCGGTTCGGCAAGCCGAAGTTCGCCAATATCCAGTTTGGCGATGACCTCATTTATGGCCTCCTGAACTTCAGTTTTTTCGAGTAATTCCCGATTATCCCAGGCCTCTTCGATAATTGATTGCATATGCCGGTAATTTGACGCTAAATATAGTATATGCTCGTAAATTCTTTACTTTTGACCTGTAATTAACTTTAGTGAAGTTTTAATCTAAGAAATCATGTTAGGTAATGGAATGATGAAAAAATTGCAGGAAATGCAAGAGGCGATGGAGGAGATAAAAGAGCGGTTAAATCATGTTAAAATGGTCGGAGAAGCTCGTGATGGGACGTTAGAGTAGAAGTGAATGGAAATGGGGTCATCACCGATATAGCGGTTAAAGCAGAAATCGAAGGCGATGAATTGACTAGTTTAATAATTACTGCCGCAAATAGGGCTCTTGAGGCTGCTCAACGCACAAAAGAATTGGAAATGGCTCAATCCGCAAAAGGATTTATGCCGGGAATGTAAATCAGGTTAAGCATGGAGATTGCCCTGTTGATTCTCGTTTCATTCGGCGCAAGCTGGCTCACATTTTTCTCCGGATTTGGGTTGGGTACCTTACTGTGGCCGGTTTTTTATTTAC
>CAZCAD010000507.1:0-2171 GCA_964496525.1 uncultured Flavobacteriales bacterium
CAAGGAGAGGAGTCACAGCAGTATGGAACTTGATCTGAAGGGAAAGCGGGCATTGGTTACGGGTGCAGGTCGTGGTATTGGCCGCTCCATTTCATTGTGTCTTGTGAGAGAAGGCGCTCACGTTGCTGTTGCATCGCGAACAAGCTCTGATATTGAAGCCTTGGTCGATGAAATGGGTGGCATGGTTTCGGGTCATTATGGAACCGCGATCGATCTCGTGCAGGAAGAAGGACCGCAAGAATTGATCAAACGCTTGAATAAGGCAAACTTTGGTTCGATAGACATTGTCGTCCACAATCTTGGCGGCACGCTAAATATTAGCGATCCCTTCTGTTCCATAGATGACTGGCGGCGGATCTGGCGTTTTAATTTGGAAGTCGCTATTGAACTCAACCGAATACTTATTCCACCGATGCAAGAAAGACAGTGGGGAAGGATCGTTCATATCTCATCTATTGCCTCAATGGAAAATCACGGACCAGTATCCTACTGTGCGATCAAGGCGGCCCTGACTGCTTACGCACGCAGTATGGGACGTGTGCTGGCACCGGATGGTGTCGTGGTCACTGCTGTCTTACCCGGAGCCGTGTTGACTGAAGGAGGCTATTGGGACAAGGCATCAAAAGAAAGACCGGAACATGTCAGTCGATATTTATCGGAAAGAATGGCAATCCGGCGTTTCGGTGCTCCAGATGAGGTGAGCAAGGTTGTGGCATTTCTCTGCTCTGAACAGGCATCTTTCTGCACTGGCTCTGTTGTTCCGGTAGATGGGGGACAGGGACGTGGTTTCTTCGGACAATGATGAAGGACAAGATTAGGATCAGACTCATATGAGCATAAATAATGATATGCCTTCCCATTTGAATAAGGTGGGATTATATGGACAATCATTCTAGACTCGTAATTATGAACGGTTCCAAGAAAAGCATAGGATGTACCCCGTTTCGAGAGATATTTCTATAAAATCAACAGGTAGAGTAATTTAACTTAGTCAAATGGGAAGGCATAAATAATGAATAAAGATTTAAGAAAAAAAATTGTCCAGATCGTCTACAACGGTAAAGATGGGCATATCCCAAGTGCATTCTCGATTATTGATATCTTGGAAACGCTTTTCAGTCATTATCTAAAATTTGATCCACGAAATCCAGAATGGCCTAGCCGGGACTATTTCATCCTGAGCAAAGGTCACGGATGTACAGCCTTATATGTTATTTTGGAAAAATACGGATTCATCGCCCAAAGTGACTTGGGCACATTTTGCCGGCCAGAGGGCATCCTGGGAGAACATCCCGATTGCAATAAGGTCCCTGGCGTTGAAGCCTCTACCGGTTCTCTCGGACATGGTTTTCCATTTTCAGTAGGGATTGCCCTGGGTTTGAAAATCCGCGGTATGGATAATAAACTTTATGTCCTCGTTGGCGATGGGGAATGCCATGAAGGAACCATTTGGGAAGCGGCGCAGGTTGCTAATAATCTACAATTAGGGAATCTGTGTATTATTGTTGATTGGAATGGATCTGCAGCCCAACTCATGCCACGCGATGATCTTCCGGCTAAGTGGCAGGCTTTTGGTTGGCGGACGCTCGTCATTGATGGTCATTCCGAAAAGGAATTGCAAATAGCATTCGACCAAGTCAAGTTTCAACGTGAAGGGCAACCAACGGCCATTATTGCTAAAACAGTCAAAGGAAAAGGCGTCCCGATGCTGGAAGGACATGGGATTTGGCACCACAAAATACCGAACGAGAAAGAATTTGAACAAATCACTGAGGTCTTGTCTTGACAGAAAAATCGATAAGACAACAGTTTGCTGATACGATGCTCTTGCTTGGTCAAGAGGATCCCAACTTGGTCGTTTTGGTGGGCGACATCAGTCATTTCATCCTCCAACCTTTTGCTAAGGCATGCCCTGGCCGTTATTACAATGTGGGGATCTGTGAACCAACCATCGTAAGCATGTCCGCTGGATTGGCCAAGACAGGTTTCTATCCAGTCATCCATACCATCGCACCGTTTTTGATCGAGCGTTCATTTGAGCAGATCAAACTAGATTTCTGCTATAATCAACTTAGGGGAAATATTGTCACGGTCGGCAGTGCTTTTGATTACTCTAATTTGGGCTGTACACATCACTGTTATAATGATTTTGGATTACTCAAGACACTGCC
>CAZCAD010000508.1:0-2164 GCA_964496525.1 uncultured Flavobacteriales bacterium
ATCGATTCATAATCGAAATAAATAGAATTAGCAATTAAGATTCACCGAGCAGCGATAATGTCTCCTGAGAGGCAAGCTGCTCGGCTTCTTTTTTGGACTTACCTTTGCCCATTCCCCATTCCTTATCCACGATAATGACTTTAGAAGTGTAAGTAAAGTTATTTTCTTTGGTTGCCTCATCAATAATTTCAAATCGCACCGACAATTTATTCTTTTGACCCCAAATTAAGAGCGTACTTTTGAAATCGATTTCTTGCTCAAGAACGGTGGTGAAATCAACATATTTACTTAGAATACTCTTATTAAATACTCTCTGAGCCATTTCGAAATTTGAATCGAGATAAATTGCTCCCACTATGGCTTCAAGCGCATTTCCTTCCAATGTTTCGATTCGAATTGAACGACCGGTTTTATAACGAATGTATTTTTTAAGCTCAAGCTCACCTCCTATATAAGACAACATTTTACGGTTCACGATCTTCGACTTGACCTTTGTCAAATATCCCTCATCTTTGTTAGGAAATTTTTCAAATAGATATTGCGCAACAATGAGGTCAATAACGGTATCACCTAAATATTCAAGACGCTCATTGCTTTTTTCACCTTCAAGAGTATTGCTGAAAGATTTATGCGTCATCGCTTTGACAAATAGCGAGTAGTCTTTGGGACGGTAGCCCAAAGTTTTGACCAGAAACGTATTTAATTCCGAGCCACCTTTACTCCTTTTTCTGGAAAGAAAACTTAGCAAATTGTTTTAATCGTTGAATGACTTAAAAATAACGGAGGTATTATGTCCCCCAAAGCCAAAGGTGTTACTTAAGGCAAAGTTAACAGTTCTTTCTTGTGCTACGTTAAAAGTTAAGTTCAGCTTAGGATCAATATCAGGATCATCGGTAAAATGATTAATCGTAGGCGGGATAATATTGTGTTGGATAGCTTTAATACAAGCCACTGACTCAATGGCGCCTGCTGCGCCTAACAAATGACCTGTCATTGACTTAGTCGACGAAATATTCAAATCGTAAGCCGATTCTCCAAATATTTGCTTTATAGCCAATGTTTCGGCTATATCGCCCAAAGGAGTTGACGTTCCATGAACGTTGATATAATCCATTTCGGACACATTAATTTCGGCTTCAGCAATCGCCTGTTTCATAACCGAAATCGCGCCCATTCCCTCAGGATGTGGGGCTGTAATGTGATGCGCATCGGCAGATAAGCCGGTGCCAATTAGTTCAGCGTATATTTTTGCGCCTCTTGCTTTTGCATGATCCAAATCCTCAACGATAATAGCGGCAGCACCTTCTCCAAGCACAAAGCCGTCCCTCTCCTTATCAAATGGACGTGAGGCCGTTTCGGGAGAATCATTTCTGGTAGATAACGCTCTAAGCGCGTTGAATCCCCCTACGCCGGCGTCTGTAACTGCTGCCTCCGAACCACCTGTAATGATAATATCTGACTTGCCAAGACGAATAAGGTTAAAGGCATCGATCAGGGCGTTATTAGAGGAAGCGCAAGCGGATACCGTACAATAATTCGGACCCCTGAACCCATGCAGAATTGAAATATGACCGGCCGCAATGTCAACGATCATTTTAGGAATAAAGAATGGATTGAAACGAGGATTTTTCTCATTCGAGAAATAATTTTCGCACTCGTCTTGAAACGTTTTTAGTCCGCCAATTCCGGACCCCCAAATTACCCCGGCCCTATCAAGATCTATTTTCTCGACATCTATGCCCGAATCGACCATGGCTTCCTGGGCGGAAATCACGGCATACTGGGTAAACGGGTCCATTTTTCGGGAATTCTTTCGATCTATATGATCTAGAATATCCAATCCCTTTACTTCACAAGCAAACTGCGTCTTAAATTTGTCAGCATCAAAATTGGTGATTATAGCAGCTCCACTAACGCCATTGATCAGAGCGTTCCAGTATTCATCTACGGTATTGCCAATAGGCGTCAACGCACCGAGACCGGTAACAACTACTCTTTTTAATTCCATGCCAGTTTAGCTAAATCAAAAAAACGAAGAAGGGATGTAAAATTATTTTGCGTTTCCTTCGATATACGCAATGGCGTCACCGACGGTTTGGATTTTTTCAGCTTGATCGTCTGGAATGGCAATATTGAATTCTTTTTCAAATTCCATGATTAGCTC
>CAZCAD010000509.1:0-2151 GCA_964496525.1 uncultured Flavobacteriales bacterium
ACCATATACTGATTGCGGACTCAATGGTTTGTACACCGGATACCGAGGTGATCGGATCACGTATGATCATTCGATCAAAATCCTCACGAAAGAAAAACCAAATCTGGTCTTAATTAATTTTCAGCAACCTGATTCATGGGCACATCAGAATCAATGGGAAAAATATTTGTCAAGCATGAAGAAAACAGACATTTACATTTACGAAATCTTCAAGTTCCTTCAGACGAATGAACATTATAAAGGCAAGACAACCGTGTTTATTACAAATGATCATGGTCGTCATCTTGACGGGCACAAAGATGGATTTGTGTCACACGGCGACAATTGTGAAGGCTGTCGAAAAATTATTTGTTTTGCATACGGTCCGGACTTCGTCACTGGAAAAATGATGGAGAAAGAAAGGGAGCAAATCGATATCCCGGTTACCATTGGAGAATTACTTGGCTTTAAAATTCTGAAATCTGACGGGCAGATTATGACGGAGCTTTTCAAATAGGGCGATCAGTCGTCCAGGTACACTCTAAATACTCTTGAAGATATTGAGCTGATTATTTCGTAGGGAATGGTTTGAAGAATTTGCGCCATTTCGGTGACCGTATTTTCAGTTCCGAAAACGACAGCGTCATCGCCCCTCTTCGCTTCAATGCCGCTGAGATCTACCATACACATATCCATGCAGATGTTTCCAATGATCGGGGCCTTTTTTCCATTAATAATTACCCACCACTTACCTCTTCCCAATCCTCTGCTAAGACCATCCGCATACCCAACCGGAACGATACCTACCGGCATGTCATTAACCGCTATAAATGATCGGCCATATCCAACACTTTCTCCTGATCTCACAATATTAACCTGAGATATTCTGCTTCTCAGACTCAAGGCATTTTCCAAATTATTCTTTGCAGTGTCATACAAACCAAATAGCCCGATTCCGATTCGAATCATATCAAAATGAGATTGCCGGAAATTCAGAGCCGCGGCTGAATTAGCAATATGGCGAAGAATAGGATAAGACAATCGATCGATTATGGTTCCACTCATGATTTCAAAAGTCCTGATCTGACCGAATGTGAATTCGTTTTCACGGTTGTCATCGGCAACCGAAAGATGAGAAAAAATGGATTTGACATAAACTTCAGGCTGCGTCTGTAGAGCGGAAATCAGACGTTCAAGATCTTCTTCATTAAATCCCAATCGATTCATTCCGGTGTTTAACTTAAGATGAATCGGATAGTTTGATTCTTCCTTCATAATTAATTCATGGATAAACTCTTGTAGTGAGCCCATCGAATAAATACTTGGTTCCAATTTATTGTCAATGATTTCAGCCAAAGCCGTTGGCTCGGGATTCATGACAATAATGGGCGTGTCAATTTTCGCTTTGCGTATGGCCAACCCTTCATCCGCATAAGCAACACCGAGGTAATCGACTTTTTCTGTAGAAAGAAAATGTGCCATTTCGAGTATACCGCTCCCATAAGATTGTGCCTTGACCATTGCTAAGCACAAAACGTCGGCTTCGACATGCTCTCTATAATAGTTTAGGTTGTTTCGAATGGCGTTGAAATCAATGACCAATCGACTGACATGTTTCTTTTCAGAATAGATTTTGACGAGCTTTTCCAATCCCACTTTTCTTGACCCCTTGAACAGTAGGAGCGCATTTTCATATTCGATCGAATTGGCCAGAAAATCGGCAGGGGAATCAAAATATTGAGAGTGGATGCCATCCAATTTCAAATCGGTCTCCCTACCAAAAAATACAAGCTCATCTATTCCTGATGAATTAAGAAGTTCGCTTAACTCAGCTCCTTTCTTACTTTCTTCAAATGGGGTAAGAAATAGGATTTTTTTAGAAATTCCCTCAAATTGTTCAATGTGCTTTAAGGCGATTTCCAGTGATTGAATATCAGAGCTATAAGCATCGTTTAAGATGGTACATCCATTTTTTCCCGGAATTTGCTCCATCCGCATCGCGATGCTCGGCAGTGTCGCGAGTTTTATTTTGATTTGCTCCTCGCTGATGTTAAAATGTTCCGCTGTTAGCTTCACCACCTGCGCATTACTTATTGAGGCTTCATCATCAAATGGAATCACCAGTTCTTCCGGTAAGGCCAAGGGTTCGATCAGCTTCTTAACATCCTTAAA
>CAZCAD010000510.1:0-2143 GCA_964496525.1 uncultured Flavobacteriales bacterium
AATTCCTTTGATCAAAGCTGAGCTAAATCCTTGATGCTCCATTTCGTTTAATCCGGTAATTGTACATCCTTTCGGAGTTGTCACTTTATCTATTTCTATTTCCGGATGATTTCCTTTTTTCAACAAGAGATCAGCAGCTCCTTTTACCGTTTGATTAGTAATCAGGCTGGCAGTTTTAGTGTCAAATCCCAATTGAATTCCTCCTTGTATCATGGCTCGAATGAATCGCATGACATACGCAATTCCACATGCGCCCAGAATTGTAGCTGCACTCATCATTTCTTCGTCAATGACGATCGTTCTGCCTATCCCCGAAAAGAGATATTCTACTTCCTTGATCTGATCCTCAGTGACATCGTTCCCGCTAATGCAGGTGATTGATTCTTGAATTTCAGCCGCCGTATTTGGCATAGCTCTGAATACAGCAGTTTTAACATTAATGAATTTTCGAATTGTCTCTATGTCAATTTCAGACGCCACCGATATCAAAACATGTTCTTTCCTCAGCTGAGGTGAAATTTCCTTTAAGACCTCCTCTACCTTATACGGTTTCATCGCAATAATAATGTACTGAGCCTGACTCACAGCCTCAAGATTATCCGATCCTACGTTGACTCCTTTCTCAGCAAGAGCCTTCAAATTTTCTGGATTTCTTGTGGTCGCATATATTTCTCTTTCGAAGGCTCCTTCATGACTTAGAAGTCCCTCTATTATTGCGGATCCTATATTCCCACAACCTAAAACAGCAAGTGTATTCATAGCCTGATTTTTTCAATTGTCAGACAAAGCTAATCGAATTCATTCGGTAAGAATTGGTAGAGATAAGAAATGATGGTAGAAGGCTGCCACTTAATTTTCGGATGCCTTTTTTCTTGCCTTATCCGCGGACTGCTTTCGCTTTTGACGTTCCCTGGCTTGCTTTTCGCGCTCTTTCCTTTTTTGTTTACCACGTTTTAATTGCGCTTTGTATTCTGCCTTACCCCTCTTATAATCATCCTTTTTCAGCATATCGGCTGTATCATCAAATTTGATAATTCCGGCATCAATATCCTGGATAACGTGTTCGGTTATTTTATCCTCTCCATTCGGTTTGAAAGTCGATTTAATATCCTGATCAAAAAGTTTCCCCATTAAAGAAAACACCTTCGCTTTTGACTTACCTCGATATTTACTCGCGATGTCAAAGACGGTCATTCCGGTTTCACGGTGAACCAATTTCACTAACATTCGACCCTCGGAAGTGTACATATCCAAAATAACGTATTTGAAATTCTCTTTTAAGTCGTCGTATGCTCTCCGGTAAAATTTCTTCTGCTTTCTTCGCTTTTGAATGGCGGCTGAATTATTTTCAATTTCATCTACTAAATCTGCTGC
This sequence comes from uncultured Flavobacteriales bacterium, assembly GCA_964496525.1. Classification (GTDB taxonomy): domain Bacteria; phylum Bacteroidota; class Bacteroidia; order Flavobacteriales_D; family Crocinitomicaceae; genus JAKSBJ01. Next base: position 1,375 of record CAZCAD010000510.1, read on the forward strand.
GAACAAGGCATAAGGATATACCTTTAACACTAATCGCTTGGAGCGATTATACTTATTCATGTAGCTTTTGCTGTAAACCGGAACGGTGAGGGTTTTATATTCCTTTATACTATCGGGATGGAGCAATTCAATTTGCCCATAAACTGCTATTGACAGCAGAAAACTCAACGATATGATAATCAGCCTTCTCATTACTTATTTCAGAGCAATATCCATACCAGAATTTACGACTTTTTTAACGATTTGTTGTTCAGGCATTCAATTTTTTCTACATTAGAACATTATGAAATTAAGTATCTACGTCATCATATCTGCGGTTTGTTTTAGCATATCTTCTTGTTGTGGCTGTTGGGGCGATGAAGAGGAGGAAACGACTACGACTGCGCATATCGATACGCATAAAATTGACACTTTAACAAACAATGACAGTTCCCTCGATGACTCAGGATATGTTGATAATGAAGAGGAGGATATTGCCAATGCCATTGAAGAAAAATATGGCGTTCAATGGGACTTTTGCGACTGTGTTGTGAAAAATGACTCAGTGAACGGGGCAATTGAGGATGCTGAATCGGACGCTGATTTTGATAAAGTTTTAGCGAGAATGGAAGTAATTGATCAGCACTGCAAAGAATTACTTACCACACCGAATACAACTCCGGACGAAAGGGCGAAACATGAAAGGAGGGTCAGGAAGTGTCTGACGAATGCGAGATAGTACCGGAAAGTTGAACTTCACCAAGGGATTGTGTCTGCTGTATAAAAAACC
>CAZCAD010000511.1:0-2142 GCA_964496525.1 uncultured Flavobacteriales bacterium
TTTTCCCGGTAACAGAGAAAGGGTGATATCATCAGCTAACCTTCAATTTGTGGATCGAGCAAGATTGAATTCGCGATTTAATATTGATCGCGATGTTGGAATTGCATTAAAACACCATTTTACGCTCGGCAAAAACTTTATAGTTAAGGAAATCGTCTTTTTTAGCCAGGGAGAAGGAAGAGACATTACAGTTGGAAACACAGGGGGTTACTGCTATACATTCAGAGGAGAGATATTGCCTTTTGGAAAGTTCGAATCCAAAGGTGACTATGTTGGAGCCGCGATTAAAAGAGAAGACAAACCTAAGTTGTCATTAGGATTTACGTATGACATCAACGATGGAGCGGTTAGAGAAAGGGGGCAGTTGGGGAACTTCATCTATAATTTGGATGGATCTTATGCCGGCCAAACACTGAATACCATCTTTGCAGATTTAATGTTCAAGTGGAAAGGACTTTCTGTCATGGCCGAATTCGCCAACAAAACAACACCTGGCAATAATCCCAATGTTTATGACAAAGATTTTCCGTGGCTGGCGGTAGGGACGCAATATACCGGATGGGGATTGAGTGCACAAATTGGTTGGATGTTCAAATCTGATTGGGAGATAGCGGGCAGATGGACGACCATTGATAATACGACAGGGTTTACATCAGGAGGAGGAAATGACGAAACAGAGTATACGCTGGGATTATCGAAATACGTTGTAGGTCATAAATTGAAAGTCCAAACCGATGTAAGCTATCGTGATCGAAGCGTTGAAGGCAACACTACAGCAAATGGCGGAACGGACAACAAGCTTTACTGGAGAATGCAGGTTGATATACACTTTTAAGCTAAAGGGACCGCAGGATATCATCATCCTGCGGAACCAACCACGCAGGATAAAAGTAAACTCTTTTAGTTTGATCCTTACCGGAAAGCCACCACCCCATTTGGTTGCTTACTTCTTTGCTTTATCGTAATTTTACGATTATGAAAAAAGTGCTCATTCTCTGTACCGGCAACTCCTGTCGAAGCCAAATTGCTCATGGCTGGTTAAATCACTTAGCCGGGGATAAGCTTGAAGTATATAGCGCAGGTGTTGAAGTTCATGGTCTCAATCAAAACGCAATCTTCTTTATGTCTGAAGGTGGCATTGACATTTCTTCACACACTTCAAATTTAGTGGCAGAGTATGAAAACATAGATTTCCACTATTTAATTACAGTTTGTGATAACGCCAATGAACGTTGTCCTTATTTCCCGGCTTCAGTACTTAAGATTCACAAGGATTTTGCCGATCCATCAAAAGTTGAAGGAGACGAAGGAGAAATTCGAGATGCTTTCCAGACCACAATTGGGGAAATCGGAAAGTTCTGTCGTTCATTTATTGGCGAACACCTATGAAGCAGATTCTATCTGGCGAAATACTGGGCACCTTCATCTTAGTATTCTTTGGTTGCGGAGCTGTCGCGATATCGGTTCTTTATCAAAACATCAATCTATATCAAATTGGATCAATTTGGGCTTTTGGGGTCGCTTTTGGAATTTTCGCATCAAGAAAATGGTCTAAAAGCCACTTGAATCCTGCTGTAACAATAGGATTCTGGCTTTTCAAGGATATTAAGGGCCGAGAGCTAATTCCTTATATTTTGGGTCAATTCATCGGAGCAATTCTTGCCGGAATCTTTCTTTATATCATTTTTTCATCTGAGCTTCTCGCCTTTGAACAGGAAAATACCATTATCAGAGGCTATGAGTTTTCCAAAAAAACGGCGATGATGTTCGGTGAGTTTTATCCCAATCCGGCGAATCCCAATCTGACTGAGCTGTCAACAGAAGTAGCATTTATACTTGAAACCGTTGGAACCTTTGCTCTTATGCTGGGGATATTAATTTTTGTCAATCTAAAGAAAATGCCAAAAAATCTGTTGCCAATTCTGATTGGACTTTTGCTTGGATTGATAATCGTCTTTGTAGCTCCTTATACTCAAGCAGGATTGAATCCGGCACGCGACCTGGGGCCAAGAATAGTCAGTTATTTTGCCGGCTGGAAAGAAGCAGCCTTTGATCTTCCGCAAATGGGATGGCTGACCGTTTATGTGGTGGCTCCAATTATTGGGGCTTCCATCGCAACATTTTGTTTTCGGATAGTGAGGA
>CAZCAD010000512.1:0-2139 GCA_964496525.1 uncultured Flavobacteriales bacterium
GGCAGGCGCAATTAGCGCATAAAATAACAAGCTTAAATGTATAGTTTATTTCTGCACAGACCCTTACAGTTCAATGCTCAGTCCAAGCCCTACATGGGTATAATGGAATCTTCGGCTAATGCTCGACGTTTTATAAGTATTCCCGAAAACAGGTTTGTATCGCACCGATGCTGTCAGATAGAAATTCTTGAAGAGATTGTAATGAATATTTCCTGCGAAGACCATATCAAAGTATCCCTTTCGATAAACATTGTTCGATTGTTTACTAAATGCAATGAAACTGTTGTTATTGAAATGAGTTCCGCTTGCATTTAATAAGATGTTGTAGCGAATTGAGGCCAATATATCAAAGCGGAATTTTTTCCAATTTATCTGCATTCCCAAATTGATCGGAATGGTGAGGTACGAAGCTTTATTAAGACCGGCCTCATTGAATTTGCTGACGAAAGTCGAATCATAAGTCCAGGTATAGATTGTGTCGATCGGTACTGATGTGGAATCATAGATTATCTCAAGACTCACAGTTGAATCTTGCAACCAGTATTCATCAGTGAATTCATATTTCTCCGTAAAACTGGAGTAAGCTAAACCTGTTCCGACCAATCCTCTATTTATCCGATAGTTAGCCGTTAAACTAAATTCAGAGCCAATCTTATCGGACATCGAAGCCGAATACAAATCTTGCTCATAAATGTCATTCGCATCATAAAATGAGCGCGCAAAATTTGTTCCTCCTTCGGCTGTAATGAACCAATGATTTTTCTTTTCATACGGTTTCTCAATTTTGACACCATCTTCAATAACATCCGCCTCATCGCCACTCTCGGTTTCTTTAGCTGAATCTATTTCTTCTTTTTTATCCGACGTATCCAGCTTAGGCGGAGAGTTGGCCTTTTCTTCTTCTTTCTTTTCGAGTTTTTCAACTTCTTTTTTCTCTTCTGAAGTCGTAGAATTAGAAGACTTATTCTCAGCAATCTCATCCGGTGATTTGATCTCGGGAGTCTTTTCCGATTCTATTTCAGCATTTTCTTTGGTCGAATTTGCTGATTCAACATCCTCCTTTTTGTCTTCCTCTTTGTAATAGATTGATTCGTTTTTTGCGTCAGACGATTCGGGGTCGTTAATTATGTTTTCTTCAGATCTGTCATTCTTATCAATTGCGGAACTATTTTCATCTGTCTTCTCGTAATCGATTAACTCTGATTTCGCATCAGGAGGATCATCAGCATAGTTTATAAGGTCCTCTTCAGATCGGTCGTACTTATTCTCTGTAGTATTAGTCTCATCTGTTTTATTAGGTAGGTAAGTCACTACGGTTTGTGAACCTCCGGATGTCGATTTTGTCGGCGTAAGAGAGGATACTTTAGGCTGTACATTAGACTTGACGATACTATTCGAACTTTCGACAGAAACCGGGCTTGGCGGAATCGCCTCTGACTCATTAGTTACGGCAGTTTCATCAGAAGTCATTTTTGAACTGACGGTATTTTCTGAATTTGAACTTTCTGTCGGCCCAGAATTTGTTTTAACAGTTGAAGACTGTGAATTCGTGGAAGAATCTGATTGAACAATTTCATTCCCACTCCAATCAGGAATTAAAATAACAGAAGCGATCAGGACGGCGCTAAAAGGAATTCCAAACAACCAATATTTCCGAGAGGAGAATCCAAGACTCTTATCAATACCAGCCTTCACGTCTACAGGAACTTTGATCCCAAGGCCATCCAGCTCAGATTTGAATAAATCATCGATATTTTTATACTTCCTGCCCATCAATTATGGTCGTTCTGGTTATATTTCTCTCTTCCAGCTTGCGCTGAATCATTTTTCGTGCTTTGGCTAGCTGAGTTTTGGAAGTATTGACTGAAACTCCCAGGTAATCAGCTATTTCCTGATGCTTTAAATTGTCGAAGACGTACATATTAAAAACCGTGCGGTAGCCTTCGGGTAATTCATTTAACACCTGAAGCAATATTTCTTTGATGTTTGTATCATCCCTGATCTCTAATGGTTCTTCGGCTTCATCAAAGTAGTTGTCATCGTCTACGTACTGAAAACGCTTGTTAACTCGGTAGTGATTGATTGCTTCATTTATCACTATTCTCTTGATCCATGCACCCAGACTTAGCTCCGGATTGA
>CAZCAD010000513.1:0-2129 GCA_964496525.1 uncultured Flavobacteriales bacterium
ATATCAAATGGCGAATTGATTCAAAGGAGTATAAAGAATTTAATTTCCCTGATTTGAATAGAATTCATTACGGTCCAACTATCAGGGTTGGTTTCGATAACCTCATGCTTTGGGGTTTCTATGATATGACGACCTTGTTCACTGACCCGAACAGCAACCAGGTACAGCTCTTTGGTGCGGGGATTTCGGTTGGGTGGTTCTAGTGCTCTAAATTATAAGTTCCTTTGCGAATTTTTCGGTTAAACTCATCGGGCAAAACTTTTACCCTTATGACAAACTCAAAGTCAAGGTCACCAAAAAATAACCAACTCCCATTCCGGCAAATACTAACCAGGCAATCATTTGAGCTCGGTCAAGTTTACGTCGCTCTTCTGCTGTTAATTCTTTTAACTCTTTCATTTTACTTTTGTTTTTAATGTTAAGTATTAGTGCGGCATTTAGCTGAGAGAGATGATAATCACCACCGTAAAGTATGCTGCTCCGAATACCACTAGTGCCAACAAGCTTATCATGTGAATGATGTCTAAGTGCTTCTCTTTCATTTTTAATTTATTTCGCTTTTTCATCTTGTTTTGATTTGTTTAGTCAAACTTGCGGCGATTATCGTATAAAAAACAATTGAATTGCGCTGGAATAGTAATTTATTTGCAATTTACGCAGAATTAGTGGAGCGTCTTTTTTGCTACATTTAACGGATTATGAAGCAGAACCTGCTAATGAGTCAGAAAGAAATATGACTTAAACCTAAAACCCTGAGCGATGGACATTAATGATCTCAAAAAGGAAATGGGTCGATCAGGCATAAAAAATTTACTCATTGGAGGGTTGATTCTTACTTTCGGTATTTTCATCGCATTGATGGCAGTCGATGATTCAGATGCGGCAATGGTGATGTAGGCACAGGAGGCACGGTGGTTATCTGGATTTTGGCCGGATTGTGCGTATTGATTGGAGGCTTTACCGTCTATAACGTCATCAAAGGAAAAATGCTGAGAAGCAAAGGAACTCACCCTCTTCTTCACGCAATAGAGAACAAGGAAACAGATTTCGCCGTTTGGATGTATGAAAATGTTTCATCGGTAAAAGGCGGTGGCTCCTCTCACGCCATTTACATCACGACCAAATATGATAAGCTGATCACAATAACCGTTAAAGGGAAGCGTGTTCAAGAATTATTGAAATATCTTCACTCACAGTTTCCATCAGCAGAATTGGGTTATTCGGATGAAATTGTGGCGCGAATCAAAGAATGGGGAAAAGAGCATAAAAAGAACAAATAGATCGTTCTATATGCCAATGTTAACGAATAATAAAGACATTCTCATTAATCTGTAATTCTTTACTATTTCGATTTTTAGGTATTAACTTTAAGCTGCCCTTTAAGATGTTTAAGATTCTATTCGATATAATTTTGTCCATTCTTGGATTAGCAGTATTTACGCCGGTGATTTTGCTGGTCACGATTGTTATATTGATTGTCGAGCGAAAAAATCCCTTTTTTATTCAAAACCGATTGGGCTATAAAAAGACGGAGTTTAGCATTATTAAATTTCGGACCATGATTGAAGGAGAAGTTACTCCTCTTGGTCGGGTACTGCGACGAACAGGAATTGATGAGCTTCCTCAGCTTTTAAATGTTCTGTTCCTCGATATGAGTTTTGTAGGACCGCGACCATTAACCCTGACGGATATTGAACGGCTCGGATGGGACACCGATTTTTATACATCCAGGTGGAATGTCCGTCCCGGAATCGCCGGTCCATCACAGCTCTCATCGGTATGCAATGCTCATGTAAGCTGGCTCTACGACAAAACTTATGTCCGTAAAAAGTCAATCTGGCTGGACTTGAAAATTATCTTCTCTTCATTTGCGGTACTGTTTGTCGGAAAGAAGAAAGTTAAAAAGTGGGTCAATAAGCGATAGACAATGAAAATTCTCGTCAACGGATTAGGAAATATCGGAACGACTTTGATCAATTTGCTTGTTGAGTACAAGGAGAGACTGGGTATCGAAGAAATTGACGCTTGCAAACGAACACTGAATTCATGGAACCGGCCAGATCTACTAATTCTCGAGGAAAAGGGCGTACGTATTTGCTCAATTGAGGCGGATGAGTTTCCTAAATTTT
>CAZCAD010000514.1:0-2105 GCA_964496525.1 uncultured Flavobacteriales bacterium
AATCTTCTTCGCCAATAAAAAGTTATAAGACTTAGAATGTTGAGTCTCATTCATTTGAAAGAATTATCGCGATTAGAAAAGAAGCCCGGTTTTTCGTAAATTGAAGATTCATGAGGTCACCGATTTTCATCTTGTTCATACTGGCTTCCTCCTCCGGATTCAGTCAGAGCCCATATTTTCTTGACGCAGTCAAACAATCTAACTTTTCAATTGCGGTTCAAGGGGGATGGAAAAGAACAGATTTATCTCCGGAAAAGGGAAGGCGACATTTCCTAAGTGAAATCGGGGATGAAGATATTAGCTTGTTGAGCTGGATTAGTGCGGGTGAAGAATATGAATGGATTTTGGTGGCGAAACAAGTCTACTCACAACCGCATGAAATCATTTTTCACAGAGCCTATTCTTATCCAAATCGCTCGCTTTGTGCTCAACCGATTCGGAACGATCCGAAATCAGAAGCAGCTTACGAAGCCTGTGAAAAAAAACGTGACAGTATTTTCAATGCTCATGTTGCTCGGATGGAAGCCCAAATCCGAGCCGATAATATTGACAATGACCGAAGAAGAGACTCTCTTAATGTGATTGCCGAGGCAATGAATAAGCGCAAAGAATATGTGGTCAACAGAAGATTATTTGTTCTGGAGAATTTCTCAACAATATTTCCCGATGACAAAATCAATGGTCATAGCTATTATCTGAAGATATCGGCACCGGCCATCACTCCGCCTGAGGTAGAATGTGACGGTTGGGATGTTCACTTTTGTCTTCATGAAATCGTTAATGATGATCCTCAAATCGTCAATCATCATTTTCATGCTGAGAATTTAACCGATGATCAGTTTGAAAAGATTATATCCGTTCTCAAAACTGCTAAAGTAGAGTCGGGTAATTCTACTGATTAAGTCAATCGGATGTGATTGCCTCTTAATCACGTACTACTTTTAGTCCAAATAATCAAGCTCATCATTAAAATATAAGTCGTCTTCTTTTATCGACTTAAATAAGCAGCCCTTTCGCTCTCTAAAATCTAAATTGAGAATAGACATTATAACAAAGAATGTGTATGGCAAAAAACCAATTGGCTCATAAAAAGTATAAGGCGACCAATTTTAAGAAACTCCTTGCACAATCTATGAGCAGCCAATCGATAATCAGAAATACCTGCTAACAGATTCGTTTAGAACCTGGAGATGAGATCTGGAGCAGCTGGATGATTTATGTATCATTGGCGTTCGAATTTAATTCTTGTGAAAAGAACTTTCTTTATATCGCTGCTCTTAATCGCACTTTTCCCCTTATCCCTAATTTCCCAATCAGACGATAAAAAACGACATCCCAATGTGTTGTTCATCTCCATTGATGACCTGGGTCCGAACTTAGGCGCTTAGGGTAACGAACATATCGTTTCGCCGAACCTTGACGAATTCGCCTCTAAGAACCTTTTCAATTTGGGTCAAACTTCCGTCAGTTTTAGACCTTAACAACGATCGCGATGAAACAATGAATTGGTTTTGAATCAATTCTATTCTTCTTCCGATGTCGCGGGAAGTTCAATTTCTGCACCGTCGCAAATAACCTTCAGAACTTTTTCTTCTGCGGGATGTGCAGATCCATCAGCGTACACCATTTCGTGCATGATTACCCCGATGGCGTATTTATCAAGTTCATCAAGTTCTTTGAGAATTGACAAACAATTAAGAACTTCCATATCTGTTGATTCCTGAATTTCTTCTACTGATATTCCCACGGTATTCTGAATCTGTTCCAGGTACTTGATTTCTTCCTTGTCGATTTGATCATCAGCGACAATTATTTCGAGCATTACTTTGGCCAAAGCCTGTTTTTGAAGCGTGTTTAGATTCATTAAATCAATTTTTTATACTCGATCAAGTTAACAATTAATTTATTGACAGTCAGATTTTAGACAAATTTCTGAACCAACCTTATACCGAATCAATTGTTACCTAAAATCCGCAAGCTACTTCGTTATGAAAAGCCGAAATGCCTGGTAGTATTGGCGTAGCGCAGGTTTGAGACACGCAAGCAAGTATATGTTATGATGAGTATCGAAAAGCGAGCCTGCCTGCGGTAGGCAGGCCTGCCTG
>CAZCAD010000515.1:0-2097 GCA_964496525.1 uncultured Flavobacteriales bacterium
ATACGATCCTATTCGTACGTAGGGAGTTCCATAAAATTTAATTGGCGTATTGGTGGCCGGACGGATGCGAAAAACTATTATCCTTTCTCCTTCTGCCTTGAACTCGAAATGTTCGAAATGAGTTTTGGGTGATAATGATCTGGTAATCCAGGGAATTAAGTCCTCATTGCCTTTTCCCTTTTGGTTCAAATCAAAATTAGTTCCTTTAATTCGATGCGTTTCATCGTCAATTCCAAAAACTATATAACCGAATTCCTTGTCGTGTATGCAGGCTGAATTTGCTAACGCAGAAATATATTCACCTAGTTCTTGGCTGTTGTTCTCTTTGAATTCTAGCCATTCAGTTTCAGCAGATTCTGCACGAAGTTCACTTAAAAGTATGTTTAAATCGGTTTCTGTCACATTAACTCTTATATGTAATATGCTGCAAAACAAGAGTTTACAATAAAAAATCAACTCTTAGTCACATAAGCGTCACATAAACAAATGTACAAGAAAATTTAGGAAACACCAATAATTGCTAACATATTAATAGACATTATAACATGACGGCCTAAAATTGATCAAGCAAATGCTCATCAACCAAATTCGGTAGTGTTACTTTCAGATTGGGTGATCGCTCCATTTCTCTCTGAATAGCAAAAATGGCACCTTCATTCCTCGCCCAGCTTCTTCGGGCGATTCCGTTGTTTACATCCCAATGAAGCATCATTTCCAAACGACGATCAGCATCTTCGGTTCCGTCCAATAAAAGTCCAAATCCACCATTAATTACCTCGCCCCAACCGACGCCACCACCGTTATGAATGGAAACCCAGGTTGCTCCTCTGAAGCTGTCACCAATTACGTTTTGAATAGCCATATCAGCCGTAAACTTCGATCCGTCATAAATATTCGAAGTTTCCCTGAACGGCGAGTCGGTTCCTGATACATCATGATGATCCCTGCCGAGAACGACCGGTGCAATTTCCCCGGCCTTAATTGCCTCATTAAATGCCCTTGCGATTTTTATTCTTCCTTCAGCATCGGCATATAAGATTCGCGCTTGCGAGCCGACGACCAATTTATTTTGTTGAGCACCTTTAATCCACTGAATGTTATCAGCCATCTGTTGCTGAATTTCTTTAGGGGAATTTTTTCGAATCTCTTCCAATACTTCACAAGCGAGCTCGTCTGTATGCTCCAAATCTTGCGCCTTTCCGGATGTACAAACCCATCGAAATGGTCCAAAACCGAAATCAAAACACATCGGCCCCATAATATCCTGGACGTAGGAAGGGTATTTAAAATCGATTCCGTTCTCCGCCATAATATCAGCTCCTGCGCGACTCGCTTCGAGCAAAAATGCATTTCCATAATCAAAGAAATACGTTCCCTTGGCTGTATGTTTGTTAATTGCGGCTGCATGTCTTCTCAGGCTTTCCTGAACTTTGGATTTAAACTGATCAGGATCCGACGCCATCATCTCATTGGATTCTTCCAAACTCATTTCCACCGGATAATATCCACCGGCCCAGGGATTGTGCAATGACGTCTGGTCAGACCCCAAATCGATATAAATATCTCCTGTATCAAATTTTTCCCAGACATCTACAACATTTCCCCGGTAGGCAATCGAAACCGTTTCACTCTCTTCTTTTGCTTTCTTCACTCGATCGCATAATTCATCCAGATCCGTGAAAACCTCATCCACCCAGCCCTGTGAATGTCTCGTTTGTGTAGCTTTCTCATTTACCTCAGCTGTTACTGAGATTATCCCCGCAATATTGCCTGCTTTTGGCTGAGCTCCACTCATTCCTCCCAGACCCGAGGTGACAAATAACTTTCCTGCCGTGCCCCCCTTGCCCCCCAACTTTCGACAAGCATTCAAGAGTGTTATGGTCGTTCCGTGAACAATTCCCTGCGGGCCAATATACATGTACTAGCCCGCCGTCATTTGTCCATATTGGCTAACTCCCAAAGCATTCATCTTTTCCCAATCGTCATGGGCAGAATAATTAGGAATGACCATTCCATTTGTTACCACGACTCGCGGTGCATCTTTATGTGAGGGAAATAATCCAAGCGCATGTCCCGAATACATTACCAATGTCTGTA
>CAZCAD010000516.1:0-2074 GCA_964496525.1 uncultured Flavobacteriales bacterium
TTATCCAGACAAAGATAGTTGAGAATAATGCTCCTCTCCGTCGATTCATTTTTAAATTTGCACAAAGCGTTTTTATGTCTCGAATTCTTCTTAAAAATGGATTGATCGTCACGGATGGTCGAAAATTCGAGGCGGATATATTAATTTTTGATGAACGCATCCAGCGCGTAGATCGAGACATCAGCGATGAGCAAGCTGAAGTAATTGATGTTTCGGGAAAGTGGATTATACCGGGAATGATAGATGACCAGGTTCATTTCAGAGAGCCGGGCCTAACTCACAAAGCGACGATTCAGACCGAATCTAGGGCGGCTGTGGCAGGAGGCATTACTTCCTTTATGGAGATGCCAAATACTATACCGAACGCAGTGACACAAGCATTGTTGGAAGAAAAATACCAAATTGCGGCGAAAACTTCAATTGCAAATTTCTCCTTTTATATGGGAGCGACGAATGAGAATATCGAAGAAGTGTTAAAAACGGATTCGGAAGAAGTATGTGGAATAAAAGTCTTCATGGGATCTTCAACGGGTAATATGTTGGTTGACAATGAAGAGACATTGACAAACATTTTTTCGAAATGCCCGATGCTGATTGCTACCCACTGCGAGGATGAATCAACCATCCGAAAAAACATAAAGGAATATAGAGAGCGTTATGGAGATGATATGCCCATTAAATATCATCCGGAGATCAGGAGTGCTGAGGCATGTTACCTCTCTTCTTCCCTCGCGGTTCGATTGGCTAAAAAATACAATACCCGCTTGCATATTTTACATTTAAGTTCTGCTATTGAAATGGATTTGTTCAGAAACGATATTCCGCTGGCCGAAAAGAAAATCACAGCTGAAGCCTGCATCCATCATCTTTGGTTTTCAGATTCTGATTATGATGAAAAGGGAACTTATATTAAGTGGAATCCCGCTGTCAAGAGTGCCGACGATCGAAAAGCAATTTGGGATGCAGTCAATGACAATAGAATTGATGTGATTGCAACCGATCACGCTCCCCATACAATTGAGGAAAAAGGTGAAAATTATTTCAGTGCTCCCTCCGGCGGACCTTTGGTACAACATGCAGTACAGGCGGTTCTTGAAAAAGTGAAAGAAGGTAAAATTGAATTGGAAAAAGCCGTAGATAAAATGAGTTCAGCTGTGGCTGAATGCTTTGGAATTAAGAACAGAGGTTCGATAAAAGAAGGTTTTTTTGCCGACTTAGTGATCGTTAATCCTTCAAATGATAAGACGGTTGACCGCAAAAACGTCCTTTATAAATGTGGTTGGTCACCTTTTGAAGGCATCACCTTCAGCCATACGATTGATTCAACCTTTGTTAACGGACAGCCGGTTTATCGAAATGGATTGATTGAAGAAGGCACGAATGGTCAGAGAATGACGTTCACCAATAAGACTTCATAATTTAAGAATGAAATTGGTCGGCTCCATACTATTGACTGTTTTCCTTTTGGGATGCTCGGGCGATGATCGCCAACCCTCCCCCGAAAGTGTGGGAGTACTAAGTAAACCTAAATTGATCTCCTTAATGGTTGATCTGGAGATTTTAGAATCTCATTTTCATCGGCTTTTTATGCGTCCCGATAAGTACGCCCGGGCACTCGATTCTTCTTCAGTCTTTATTTTTGAGGATCATGGGACAACTAAAAGAGAATTAAAGAGAAGCCTACTCTATTATTCTACGATTCCTGATACGATGTACAGCATTTATGAAAGTGCATTAGATTCTGTAAATCAGCGGATTGCAAGAGGTTCTGTGAGTCCTGAATAAATAAAAGCCAAAAAAAAATGAGTGGCGATGTAACTTTCGTGATTTTTTCGTGTCATACTAACAGAAGCCGGAAAAACGCAAGGGAATTAAATCCTAAAGTTAAGCAGGCATTCTAATACTATTTTTATAAGTAAGCATAGGTAAAATAGTAGATTTTTTCATGGGATCCCGATTGTTCGCCAATACAGTCGGGATCATTTTTTTAGCAATGCGAAATGGACTTTTGGACACAAAAAAACCCTTCTCCGATAGCTATCAGAGAAGGGTTTTTCAAATTTTATTAGAGTTT
>CAZCAD010000517.1:0-2054 GCA_964496525.1 uncultured Flavobacteriales bacterium
TCATTCGATTAAATTTGGTATCGCATTAATTCCTCAGTACTTTCCCCTTAGTAACAATAGACTGAATCCGTTCGAGCGTTTTCTTTTTAGTACACAGGTCCAAAAATGCCTTTCTCTCCAAATCCAATAAATACTGCTCATCAACTTCTGTCAATTCAGACAAATCGCCGCCTGCAAGAACAAATCCAAGTTTCTCAGATATATACTTATCGTGTTCTGAAATGTACTTACCATGTTCCATCGAATCCGCACCTACGTAGACAATTCCTAATCCTTCTTTACCCAGTACGGTAATATTTTTCACTCTCACTGGTTGGGTATAACCAGAATTATACATGGTCAAACAGGCCTCTTTCGCTCTGGTCAATTGATAATCTCTATCCAGTACAACTTCATCAATTCCTTTTCTTAAATAGCCCATATCAAATGCTTCTTGTGCCGACATCGAGACTTTGGCCTGGCCAATAGTTAAGAAAACATCTCGAAATCGATTGATCCTAACATCTCCATCTTGCAAACCATCCGATAATCTTTTGACAAATTCTTTTGTTCCACCACCACCCGGGATAAGCCCAACTCCAAATTCCACGAGCCCCATATAAAGCTCAGCATGTGCAATTACTTTATCTGCGTGCATCGCCATTTCACAACCTCCACCGAGTGTCATATTATGAGGTGCAACAATCACCGGACAAGACGAATACCTGATTCTCATCATGGTGTCCTGAAAAGATTTAATCGCAAAATTCAATTCATCATACTCCTGTTCCACCGCCATCATAAAGATGAGACCTACATTTGCTCCTGCCGAAAAATGTTGTCCATTATTCGAAATTATCAAACCTTTATACTCGGTTTCGGCCAAGTCAATTGCCTTTTGAATTCCTTGTAAAACTCCGCCCCCGATCGTATTCATTTTTGTATGGAACTCCAAGTTCAAAATCCCATCGCCAAGATCTATAATATGACAGTCATTATTGGTCCAGACCGTATTTGAATCTCTTATGTTATCAAGGAATATTAAGTCTTCTGCACCTGGAATCGTTTTGTATTCACCGGATATATGGTCATAATATTTTTTGATACCATCCTCTAACTTATAGAATGAAGTGATGCCTGAGTCGATCATTTTTATAACCCATTCCATGGGTTCCTTACCATTCTCCTTCATGATTGAAATCCCCTTCTCAACGCCAATTATATCCCAGGTTTCAAAAGGTCCTAGTTCCCAAGCGAAACCGGCCTTTAGGGCATCATCCAATTTATAGATATCATCAGAAATTTCCGGTATGCGATGAGAAGCATAGGAGAATAATCCTGAAAAACACTTTCTATAAAACTCACCTGCTTTATCTTTCGCGAAGAATAACATTTTGGTCCTTTCGGCGAGATCATCAACTTCTTTAGTTTGTGCCAAGATTGGAAAATCTGCTCTTTTCTTTGAGCGGTATTTTAATGTTTCAAGATCGAGTGTTAAGATTTCTTTTTTTCCATCATCGACTACTTTTTTATAAAACCCTTCTTCCGTTTTTGAACCAAGCAAATTCTTATCGATCATTTTAGAAACGTAATCAGGTAATTTAAACTGATCCTTTTCCTCATCGTCTGGACAATTCTCTACCACACCATTCGCCACGTGGGCCAGCGTGTCCAATCCAACAACATCACAAGTTCTGAAAGTTGCAGATTTTGGCCTGCCGATCAATGTTCCTGTTAACTTATCAACCTCCTCGATCGTTAAATCCATTTCCTCAACAACATGAAACAGAGACATAATTGAATATACCCCAACGCGATTTGCAATAAACGCTGGAGTATCTTTACATAAAACCGTTTTCTTTCCTAAAAATCTCGATCCGTAAAACATTAGGAAATCCACAATCTCCGGATCGGTGTCCGGTGTTGGAATTATTTCTAATAATCTCAAATAACGAGGAGGATTAAAAAAATGAGTTCCACAAAAACATTTTTGAAAATCATCACTTCTGTCCTTTAACATCATGTGGATCGGAATTCCTGAAGTATTTGAAGTCACCAAAGTTCCCGGCTCTCTA
>CAZCAD010000518.1:0-2051 GCA_964496525.1 uncultured Flavobacteriales bacterium
TCCGTGTTCCAAAATCGGCTATCAAAAATGCCCAAAAAAACATTTCAAATGTATGCGCAATCAGAATCTTGACGCTATTGCATCAGACATCAATGGCGGATCTATTTAATTTGATTAGTGCGGTAATTACGATTTACGCTTATGGCGCATCGTACTTCAGGTCGAATACGCCCTCGGTTATCAACAGATTCGGAGGAACACAGCCACTATTAACCAGGTTCATATCAAAATTCCCCGAAATAATTTGGTTGACGGTATCCAGAAAGTTAATCGTTATACTTCCAGGGCCACCCATATTGTGATAGTAGTGACCGCATCCGCCTGTCTCAGGCTGATAATCCTGATAACCATAAACCTTGTCATGCTCGACTGACATGATGTAAGTGATCGGTGTTTGAAGTGGATCCTGAACAATACTACTTCCGTAAAAATTAATTCGTTCAAAATTACCGAAGGTTAAGTCTTCACGAACGGCTGTAATGAAAAACAGACCACCCGCTGTGTCAAACGTCCCGTTCACAGTGATATTTGTATTTGTGGTGTCTGCATATTTGGCCACCCACAATTCATCATCAACCATGCATCCAAATGTATTAGCACCGCTTGTAGTGGCAGTTGGCATTACATCAGGAGCAGGTCCCGGATCCGGTGTTTCTTCCTTACAAGAATAAGTCAGAATGATAAAACAAAGAGCGGGTAGTAAATAGACTAATTTTTTCATGTTCAATAGCTTTGAATCTAACCAAATTTACGGATTTCTTTTGAAATTGGTTGGTTTTCATCTAATACGCCTATCTCCGGTAAAAAGTTGTCTGAAAAACGAAAAATTTATTCTCCAAATAGTGCTTTTAGCTCTGTGGCCTCAGTGGGCTTCATTTTACCGGCTAAAATTAAGCTGAGCTGTCGCCTTCGCAGTGCTGCCTTAAAACAGCTTTTCTCTTCATCAGTTTCAGGAATTATGGGCGGCACAGCAATACTTTGACCCTCTTTGGTCACCGCAACGAAAGTATAAATGGCTTGATTACTTTTTTTCCGCTCTCCCGTTTTTCGATCCTCAACAGAAACATCAATTACAACTTCCATTGAAGACGTAAATGCCCGTGACACTTTGGCTTTGAGGGTGACGATCGCACCCAAATCTATCGGGATATCAAAAGAAACATGATTGATGGAGGAAGTAACGACGATTTGCTTTGAATGACGGTGAGCTGAAACAGCTGCAATTTCATCCATCCAGGCCAAAAGTGCTCCTCCAAACAACTTCCCCAGTGTGTTTGTCTCGTTTGGCAATACTACTTTAGTTGAGACAGCAACTGATTCTGACGGACTTTTCGCTTTCATTATTCAATAGACATTATAACAAAGAATGTGTATGGCAAAAAAAATCCCTCTCGTGAAGAGAAGGAATTGCCAAGTATCTTTTTTTCAAACTGCCTGGTATTTAGAATTCTCGTCATATCAATTCCGGTGGCAAATCATACATCTAATCGGTGTATTTCTTTGGCTGTCATTAACCCTGAATCTCAATTTTTCGCCGATTATCCTTAACATCGGCTTTTTCTCGTAGTGCTTTTATCACTCCACTATCAGCCGATCCTCTTCTTCCTACTTTCAAATTTTCTCTATCGATGCTATAATCAGTTGTTTCCGGAGCTTCAGTTACTCCTTCAATAATAACAACATAAACTCCGGCATTTCCTTTAAGTGGTAAGGTCATTGATCCGACCTCGATATTGGTAAACAGTTTTCCGATCACTTCGGGTTCATTACCACCCCCGCCTTGTATCGTATTCAAACCAAATGAAATCTCTGCGGTCAAAACTGTCCCGTTCTTTAGTCCCCCAGCCACGGCTTCAAGACTGGATTTACCGGACATTTCCCTGATAAGGAAAGCGGCCTTTTTCTCTTCCAAAGCAGGCACGCGCATCTGATCCTTTACATCTCGGAACTCCGGAACACCTTCTTCAATTATATTGGATAAATAGGCTACCACATATTTATCATCGTCGAACAATGGATCTGAAACGTCACCCTCTTTCGCTTTGGTGTTA
>CAZCAD010000519.1:0-2016 GCA_964496525.1 uncultured Flavobacteriales bacterium
AAATGGGCGAATCCAAGATATAATAACCGTTAGGGAAGTAAAAGGCTAATCCGGTAAAACCTTTAAATCTTACGACAGAATCTAAATTTTACCAACTCGACAACTTCAAATCTATCTCTTAACTTTATCTTATTTGTTCCACTTTACTTGGACGGGATACACTTCTATATCTCGGTAGCTCAAAGTGAATCTTGATTTGAAATAAACTGCTCGAAGGATTATTGCTTTGGGATAAGGGTGATGTTTGAACATATCGCAGGTAATTGGATTTCAAAAATATGTATCATAACTTATAACTAGATTAATGCGACAGGTCCCCCACCCACCAAAATTATTTATAAATTGGACTCATGGAGGTCGAAAATGACATTCAAAAACGCATACTTGGGTCGATTAAATTGCAATTGCAAGGGGAAGAAATGCTCGCCACGGTATTGCAAGACACCTTGCACCTGAGTCAGGATGCCGTGTATCGTCGTATGAGGGGCGATGTTGCACTTACGATTTACGAAACAAAAAAGCTGTGCGAAGAGTTTGGTCTTTCTTTTGACGAGTACGGAGAGATCAGAAAAGGGATCGTTCAATTCAAATATAACCCCAGAGGTTCAATCAATTGGAGATTTGAGAGTTGGATGGAAGGTTTGCGTGACGGCCTGGTGATGGTGAAAAATCTGGAAAATGTGAAGATGATTGTGAGTGTCGATGATACACCGCTCTTTCATTTATTTAATCGGCCACACTTGCTGCGCTTTAAAGTGTTTTTCTGGGCGAAAACTTATCTCCGGCTCCCTGAGTATAAGGATCAGAAATTTAAAGTAGATCGTCTCGATAAAAAGATTACCGAGCTTGCCATTGAAAGTCTGAATATTTATAATTCTATTCCTTCAGTTGAGGTGTACGGGCCTGAAACTTTGCGAGGTCTTCTACGCCAGATCGAATATTATTTTGATTTGAATTATTTTGAAGATCAGGCTTATGCGTTAAAACTTCTGGATAACTGCTATTCGTTAATGGAGCATATTAAAGCTGAAGCCACGGTTGGAAGAAAATATACCCGGGGCAATGAGGTACCGACTTCCGGTAATGAATTTAAGATGTACTCCAACGATACGTTTCTTCCCGACAACACCTATTTGACAAAATGGGATGGTGGATCCCTGGTTTATTTCACTCATAATATGATGAACTACCTGTATAGCCACGATCCCCATTATGTGGAAGAATCTGAGTTCATGCTCAACAAACTGATTGATAATTCCTGTCTGATCTCGGTAGAGAATGTAAAACAACGTGAGCGTTTTTTCGCCAAAATCGAACGATCTATTCTTGATTTCAGGAGAAAGATGGAGATGGGTATAGAGATATAACAAGCCATTATGATTCGACTTCAGCAACTATTAACATTTTGTACGCTCTTTATTTCCCGATAAAAAACCAATTATTTTGGCCTCGGATGGAGACATTCAATATTTATTCTTTGAGGATGGGAGTAAGATTCTCCTTGAAGAAGAATAAGTTTTTCAGATACTTTGGGCCCACGATTTAGATCAAAATTCAACACCTTAACAATGAAAACACAACTTCTACTATTACCGCTGATCCTGATCTCCTTCCCAGTAGGTGCCCAAAAGATTAAAGTTGAGCCTAATTATTTTTTAAACACCGAAAGGGAAGCTCCTTATTCCGATATGGACTACACTCCCTTTGTCGAAAGTTTTTCTCTGAAAGTAAACAGTGTTAACTACTCGATAACCGCCAATGATACGGGCTATCGATCGTGGATTATTAAGGCTTCTGACCAAAAGGATGTGCATGTCGAATTTACTGAAACTCTCAACCACAATTGATGGGAATTTTATTACGGTAAAGATACCGTTGTAGTGGGTTTTGATGGATTCAATGATCCCAGACTATACACAATTGAGACCCGTAGTATGAAGTATTTTATGGTAAATAACGAACCTGACTGCAACAGTATATTCTCATTATACTCAGTAGAAAAACAGAAAACGTATG
>CAZCAD010000520.1:0-1995 GCA_964496525.1 uncultured Flavobacteriales bacterium
GGAATATTCAGCTCAAAAATCAAGAAACCGGCGGTGATACCTTGTCAAAAGATGATCTGATTCGTGAACTGAAAAATATTGGAATCGTCAAAGGAGATCATGTGCTCGTTCATTCCAGTTTGAGTAAAATCGGATACATGGAAGAAGGCCCAAAGACGCTCGTTGATGCATTGTTAGAGCTAATGGGAGAAGAAGGAACCGTTTTGATGCCGACTTCACCAAACAACGTCTTTCAACTGAACTACATACGTAATACTCCGAATTTTGATGTTCGAAATTCTCCCTCCAAACTCGGAGCGATCACTGAGTACTTTAGAAAATTACCTGGGGCCAGGAGAAGCATACATCCAACGGAGCCTGTCTCGGCGATAGGAGCACTCGCGGATTACTTCACCAAAGACCATTTGGGAGAGATCACTCCTTATACCGAGAAAAGCCCGTTCTACCGGCTTTCCGAGAAAGAAGGGAAGATTCTTTATGTTGGCGTTACCCTTGCTATGGCCGGAACTAACCTACACACCATGGAGGATGCAGTTGACTTCAAATACCCGGTTTATCACACTGAAATATTTGATTTTGAGGTGATCGATTACGAAGGGGTCGCGCATCGAGTTAAAACCAAGGTCCATAATCCCGTTTATTCCAGGAAAAGGCGCTGTGATGATCTGATTCCAATGTTCGTCGCTGAGGGAGCAATGAAGAAGGTACAAATAGGGCAGGCCGAGACTCTTATGGTGGATGCGAAACGATTTCATGAAGTAATGATCGAGCAATATGAGCAGAAGGGCGTAACGATGTACACCCCTCATGGAGTTTAAACTCAAAACACCTTCCATTACTCAAAGGCTTGACGATCCTTTATTCCAGGATCATGAGTTGACCGTCGATATAAAACGAGACGACCAAATTCATCCAATTATTTCAGGAAATAAATGGCGCAAACTCAAGCTGAACCTTGAAAAATGTCAAACTGAGAAGTATGATGGGCTCTTAACATTTAGAGGCGCTTATTCGAACCACTTACGGGCAACGGCACATGCCGCTTACATCTTCGGCCTGAAGTCGATAGGAATTGTTCGTGGAGACGAGTTGAGCCCGCCTACCCTGCCTGGCCGGCAGGCAGGCGGCCAGGCAGGTCCGGAATCCAATTCCACGCTTACAGGCTGTGCCGAGGATGGAATGGAACTCATTTTCTGTAAAAGAGAAGAATACGAACTCCGAAATGAAAAATACTATGAGGAGGAATTGCGACGAAGACATGGAAACTATCTCATTGTTCCTGAAGGAGGCGCAAACTACCTGGGAGTTTTGGGATGTATGGACATTCAAGATGAATTGACTCATAACTATGATCATATTGTCCTCGCGGGTGGAACAGGAACAACTGCTAGCGGATTGCTTTACGGTAATCAACACTCAAAAATTCACTTGGTTTCAGTCTTAAAAGGGGGTGATTTTTTAAAAGATAATATTGTCAACCTTTTGCATGAATGTGGGATGTTGCCAATCGAATCCTCTGAGGTTATGCAAAACCTAATTTTGCACACCGATTTTCACTTTGGTGGTTACGCCAGGTACAATGATGAACTGATTTCGTTTATGAATGACTTTTACAAGGCGACTGAAGTTCCTCTTGATCAGGTTTACACGGCTAAAATGGTTTATGCTTTCTATGATTTGGTCAAGGCAGGAACATTTGAATCCGAAAGCCGAATTTTGCTAATCCATACGGGTGGTTTGCAGGGAACGGTGGTGTTAAGCGATAGGCTGATCTACTGACATCTGATTCAACCGAAATCCCGAATCATCTCCGCAGGATATCATCATCCTGCGGAAGGGCGCGGGAGACGAGCAGTTTGATTATGAAACACTTACCATTTCTGCTACGCTATTGCTTGCACGAGGCAAGTGTCATTTACTTCGCCTTCACCATCTTCTTCGTCAAAACAACCCCACCGTCAGTAACCAAAGTATAAGAATAAATCCCCGAACTCA
>CAZCAD010000521.1:0-1989 GCA_964496525.1 uncultured Flavobacteriales bacterium
GTAAAGACGTACTGAATAAGCTGCCGGTGGAGTTTGCGGTCGAAGCGCAGAAGTTGTTGGCGGTATCGTTGGAGAATAGCGTTGGCTAGTAGTTAGTAGTTAGTAGAAAGTAGAAAGTAGAAATGAGTAAGACATTATTAGACATAAAAAACCTACACGTCGAAATAGAGGATGAAGGGAAGGTTATTCTAGCCGGACTGGATTTAGAGGTGAAAGCCGGTGAAGTTCATGCGATTATGGGACCCAATGGTGCCGGAAAGTCTACTCTGGCAGCGGTTGTCGCCGGTAAGCATGGATATGAGGTGAAGAAAGGTTCGATACAGATGGATGGTGCAGACATTCTGGAGATGGATGCCGATGAGAGAGCAAAGGAAGGATTGTTTATGGCTTTTCAGTATCCGGTTGAAATTCCGGGAGTCTCGAACATCAATTTCTTGAGAACGGCAATCAATGAGATTAGAGAATACCGAGGCGAAGAGCCAATTTCGGCTAAGGATTTTATGGCTTTGGTAAGAGAAAAATCTGAGTTGATTGACATGGATCCCAAACTTGCTTCCCGATCAGTAAATGAAGGTTTTTCAGGTGGGGAGAAAAAGAAGAACGAGATTTTTCAAATGGCCATGCTGGATCCGAAAGTGGCGATATTGGATGAAACAGATTCCGGTTTGGACATTGATGCCATGAAAACAGTAGCAGCGGGAGTTAACAAATTGAAATCCGATGAGAATGCAATTATTATCATCACGCATTATCAACGTTTGCTCGATTATGTTATTCCGGACTTTGTTCACGTTTTGGCCGATGGTAAGATTGTCAAAACAGGGAATAAAAGTCTGGCGCTGGAATTAGAGGAGAAAGGCTACGACTGGTTAACAGAAGAAATTGCCAAATAAGATGGATGTGGCATCAGTTTCCGAAAAGGTCGAAAAATTCCTGGACTCCCTGGATCGCCCCGAAGGCATTCAAGCGCAGTGGTATGATCAATTGCTGGCTCTTGATTTTCCTACCACAAGGGATGAGTATTGGAAGTACACGCGACTTGGGAAAATAGCAAATTCCAAATTCAAAATCTTGCCTACCGGCAGGCAGGTTCCAACTATCAAGTCCCAAATATCAAAGACGGAAGTTGAAAAGTGGGTCGTTTCCGATAATTGTTTAGTCATTGAAAATGGAATTATTCGCGATGACTTAAGCAAGACGGGAGATTCCCAAATTGGTCTTTTTAATGCTGATTCGATGAACCGCTTTTCCGATAAAGTTAGAACCAACAAACTGGATATTTTCAATGTTCTGAACGATGTCTATTTTAGTCAAGGAATCTTGATTAAAGAAAGTTCTGAAGAGCCCCTTCAATTAATATTCATTGAGACCGGAGGAGGTAATTTGATCAATAACCGAATTCAGATTCGCCTTCCCAAATCTTCAAAGGTCAAAATTATTCAAGCGTTTGTTTCGGTCGATGGTGGCGATAATTTTATCAATACTGTTGCCCAGTATCATGTGGAGGAGAACGCTCAGCTGGAGATCGACATTCTTCAGAATTTTAAGGATTCTACCTGCTCAATGTCGACAACGGAAGTCTATCAAGAACAGAATTCAAAGTTCAAGATTAATACCGCAATTGTCAGTGGTTTACTGGTTCGAAACAATATCAACATTGCGGTTAATGGGCAAAACTGCGAGACATTTATGAACGGAGCGGTGATTGGAAAAGACAAAATGCATGTCGACAATCACACCTTTGTTGATCATAAAGTTCCGCATTGCGAGAGCAATGAGAACTATAAATATGTACTCGACGATCAATCAACCGGGGTCTTTAATGGCAAAGTAATTGTTCGTCCGGATGCGCAGGTGATCAACGCTTATCAGAGTAACGCAAATATCCTTTTGTCAGGTACAGCCGCCATTAATTCAAAACCTGAACTGGAAATCTATGCGGATGATGTCAAATGCTCACATGGTTCAACAACCGGTCAATTAGATGAA
>CAZCAD010000522.1:0-1962 GCA_964496525.1 uncultured Flavobacteriales bacterium
CTGTTTCCAAACCCATCAACCGGAAATATTACAATAGAACTGTCAGAAAGTACAGCTCAATCCCAACTGTCAATATATACCTTAAGCGGGCAAAAGGTGCTGTCTGTTTTAACCGATGGCTCTTTAAAAAATGAACTGGATTTATCTGGTTTTTCAGCAGGAACTTATTTGGTGGAGATTGTTTCTTCTCGGGGTACTTTGAGAAGAAAGCTTGTTTTGAAGTAATAGACATTATTCGCCCTCGGCGATTTTTATGAGGTGATGTTTGAAATACGAACGCAACGGGGAGGGCTTGATGCCATCACCCCAACTCAACTAGTGTAGCATTTTGCAGATCATTATTCTAAGCTTAATTCGATTGATTAAATGAGGAAAAAAGGAAATCAACAATCATCGGTTAGATAGTTGGGTCCACTTTCATTCCTCGGAGTGGCAATGACAATTTACTCCTTAATCTTCGGTCTAATTTTTCCCTTGACTTTATTTTCTATCAATTGATGACCCTCACCCCTGATTCTGAATTTACCCTTTAACAATCCGGAGCCCGTAATTTTATTTTTTACAAAGATCATACTATCTGTCGCCGGTCTATTATTCATTATTAGCCCGTAATGATAAATGGTATTGGTATCGAAGAAATTGAGCGGCCCCGACTTTCCGTGAGAATCGTCAATTACGAGGTTCGCGGCCGTGTTTCGAACAAAATAGTTGGCATAGGGATAATTACCATGCAATACAATGTCCCCTGCGGCTCGTTTTGGTAAAAAGTGCTCTTTCCAATAAGGATGAGCTGAGGTATTCGAATAAAATTTATTACCATTCGCCCCGGCCTGAACCAACATCGAATGCCGAAGATTGCGAAATAAGTTGTATTGCACTAAACATTCGGATGTCGCGAATTGCATAACAACGCCATAAGCTTTTCCTCCGCCACCATAAGTAAACCCATACTGAAAAATTGACTGATTGACTTCACAATTTGCCGCATATTCCAGCAAAACATGAGCATAATTACAGTTATCAGATTTTAATTTATCCACACTGCAATTAACGGCATATCTAAATTGAATATTTGATGTCATGTGCTGAGTTTCATCAAGTCGATTGATGGTCAATCGAGAAATAAAGCAGCCTTCTTTCGGTTCTATTCTTATCAGATGCGGACCGTTCTTGAGATAATAATCCCGACGTACAGAGCTTTCGAATTCAAGTTCAAAGGTAGATATTTCTTTAATCCGGTTAAGCTGTCCGGATTTATTCTTCGCCCAATCTGAGGTGACAAGTTCAGAATCATCGTCAACTATTAAAACCCAGTCTCCTTCTTTAAAATTTGCCCTGTCATTAAACCGTGCCTCCCTATCGCCCCGATTCAATTTTCTGGTGAGATTTAGCCTGTCCCTGGTTCTCTTGCCCTGGACAAGAATGAGATCCTCCTCTTTCTCTAAATCAAATTTTAATATTGTCGAATCAATTCCCTCTCCTCGAAGTGCATAGAAAGATGGTAATCGTATGCCCTTCTTAAAATAATAAGTCCCTTTCCCAAATATAATTGTAGCGCCATCGGGATAAAGGTTAAATATTTTAAAAATAGCTTCATCATTGGCAGTAACCCCGTCAGATACTCCGCCATTTTGATCAAAAATAATTGTAGGGATATCCTTTGGAAATCCAATTTCATAAGCTCGTTTCATACCGAATTCTACGGACGAAATCGTTTTTTGCAGTGAGTCCTTTTGTGCGAGGAGGTAATTTCCGGATAAATAAATTAGACAAATAATCAACCTCATCTCTTCATGGCATCAGCGAAGAAGTTCATGATTTTGCTCTGCGTTTTATAAGCATTCATGACTGTTTTAATCACATCTTTTTCAAGAATCGTTTTGGCCGTAAAATTGGTAAACCAGTAGAATTGCTTATTAAAGAGGACAGGGATATTTTCTCCCTTTTCTTTAAATTCTTTAG
>CAZCAD010000523.1:0-1960 GCA_964496525.1 uncultured Flavobacteriales bacterium
CCTCTGGTACTGGAGTATTTACTTACGCTCTTGATACATGGGTAGACGTAAGCTGCATGGTTGATCTGGCTGCGAACAACATCGAAGTCTTCATTGGTGGTTCTTCAGTTTTTTCAGGTGCTTGGGCCGCCGGAGGTTTAGGTGTAATGGACATTTGGGGTTTTGGATTAACCGATGGAACAGGAACAACGGAGGGTGTAGGTAATTTCTACGTGGATGATGTTGAATTTGTAGAATGGGTGGCATTTGATGTGGGTGTTGAAGAAGAGGTTCAACAACTAAGTCTAAGTGTTGTACCTAACCCCAACAACGGTCAGTTTAACATTATATTCAAGGATATTGAAGCAGGCGACTACAATTTGACGATCACTGATATGATTGGCAAGGAAGTTCATCAGGAAGCCTTGAGCGTGAATCCGTCAACTTCTTTGAATTTTGATCTGGATTTGGCAAAGGGATTTTATTTCGTCAATGTAACGGATGGAATTAATAAGGCTACTAAGCGATTTGCGATTCGATAGAGTAAAACTAATTTAGCTTAGAAGGGAGTCCGCCTAAGGTGGATTCCCTTTTTTTATTTTACATCAAAAACCAAAGCAGTCATTTTTTCAAATCCATCGGGTTCCGAGTATTTACCAAGAATGGTCACCTGTTTTCCAACTGATTGCTTAAGAATTAACTTAGCATTATCATCTAAAAATCCATTTTCAAGTACTTTACCCACCTTTCTTCTCCCTTCAACGATTACTGATCCCTCAATTATCCTGTAACCCTTCATAATATTTCCATCATCGTCGCGCAAGAATATCTGAGTTGCTCCCAGTATTTCAGCCGCCGTAGGTTCTCTTCCGTTCATAATCATTCCCAAAGCAAAATTTGGAGTGATTTTCACTTGGGCCACTACTTGAGAACAAAATATCAGACATATAGTGAGAAATAAAAGTTGTTTCATAATGGATAGTCTAATTACTTCAAGTTAGAAATTAAATCACGATTCAGAATTTTAATTATCTTGAATGTTATTCGCTTATTATGACCCAAGACAGGAATATAACCCAAAAATATACCAAGAACTTTTCCGCTGATCCCAGGGAACGTAAACACATTATTTTGCTTGACGGTACTTGGAATGATGAAACCGGCATAGGCGCTGACGGATTGGTGACGAACATTGTTCATCTACGTCGCATTTTCAAAAATGTCTACGGTAAACAAATTGTCAGATACCATCGAGGTGTTGGGAATGATAATGACAATGGGTGGTTCGCTTCAATTCAAAAAGGCATCACCGGAAAAGCAATTGAGGGAATAATCGAAAGAGCATACGCCCGATTTGTCAAGGATTGGGAAAAAGGTGATCATATCTACATTTTTGGATTCAGTCGTGGCGCCGCAGGCGCAAGAATGCTCGCTTCTAAAATAAACGAGATGGGAATTCCGCTTTCCGTCAAAATTCGTCTTATTCCGGTCGCAAATTCAGAGACGAAAGTTGTTGAACAGATCTACGACGAAGTCGTTTATGAGCATAAGTATGACAATGAAAAGAAAATAGATAATCACAAAGTGGATATCGAATTTTTAGGCGTGTGGGATACAGTTAGCGCCTTGGGTCTTGTAGAAAATGTCAGTAGATATATAAATCCTGACAATTGGGAGGACCTGTTTACCGACTGTTATATCGCCGACAATATTAAGAAGGCCGTTCATCTGCTGGCGATTGATGAAACCCGAAATCCTTTTGTTCCCTCCCTAATGAACCACGACAAAAGGGAAAAAGTCGTGCACGAAGTTTGGTTTCCGGGGGTACACTCGGATATTGGTGGTAGTTACAAAGAAGGAGACATCGCCAAAGTCAGTCTGTATTACATGCTTTCGCAGCTTGGCGCTCTTACCGAAGAATCTGGTTTTGAAGTTGATTCTGATGAAATAAAGAAGTATTGCCAAAAAAGAGTCAAACGTG
>CAZCAD010000524.1:0-1956 GCA_964496525.1 uncultured Flavobacteriales bacterium
AAACGAGAGGAATCTCGAAAGAGGCGGCCAGACAAATGCTGGTTTCGGCCTTTATAAAAGAGGTGATCGAAGAAATTGACAATCCCAAAATGGTTGAGCTCGTAGAGCGTGCAATTCAGGAAGAACACGGTTGGAGCTTTTAAGTCTATTCCAATTTAAAGCTGACAGTTTTAAGAACCTCGTCCTCTGCAACGACCTTGCAAAAGTACAGTCCTGAACCAAGCTGAGACAAGTCAACTTGCATTTCTCCAACAGAATTTTCCAGATCGAAAGTTTTCACAACTTTCCCGCTCATATCGGAGATGAAAACGGTTGAATTTCCTGTTGTCATAAGATTATAGCTGAGGTTAATGTGTCCGTCAGAAGGATTTGGAAACAACTCAAATTCTACTTCTGCAGTCGTGGCATCAATACCAACTCCGATATTGCAAATTCCTTTTGAATCCATATCCGCTTTAAAGTTTGACCAACTGTATGTATTACAGCAGCCACCCACTTTCGCCATGCAGTATGATGGCGCAGGTGGATCGAATGCAGTCCAGGAAGTTCCGGCTTCGTACAGTATCGATGCATCCCAAAAATAGCTGCAACCGTTCCAGGAAAGACCCCCGAAATCATACCCAACGCTATCAATCCAATCCGGTAGAGTTGCCACCTTAGAGCACCAATATTGTTCGGCCCTTGGGTCAGACACCAAGGCTGCCTGGGCGACTGCGTCCAGACTATCCGCATCGTGAAACTTGTCTTCAAACCAAAAAATAATCCATCTCAAATCCGGATTATCGCAGTTCGCCATAATTTCATCCCGAAAATCATCTCTATGAGCCTGACAAGCCGGGCAGAGTGCTCCCAAAATGGTAACTATTCTCGGTTTATCGCTATCGGCATTAATGACATCCTTCATGCCTTGACGATCCAATCCGGCCTCAATAAGTTGAGCATTCATGTTATAAGAAAACGTCATTAATATTGAAGCAATAAATGATTTAAGTAGTAGTGATTTCATATTTATGGTTTTAATTTAGGACGGTCATCCTGTGAGATATATACAGGCCTTCATCAGTCTCGATCATATAGGTATAGGTTCCGGCTTTTAGTCCGGAAACCATCACGTAATTTTCTTCTTGAAGCAGTTCCAGTTGTTGAACGAGTCTTCCTACAGCATCATAAATAAACAGTTCGGATTTTGTATCGATTCGGTATTCAATGGTCGTAGACGATTGAAACGGATTCGGATAATTCTGACCGATTACGTTTATTGCTTCTTCATATTCCAGACCGAGGTATCCATTTGTTTCGGCGGAAACGACAACAGAATCTGTGTCGAAGGGAGCGTTCATGTCATTAAAAATAACATTGATGCTTCCCAGATAATGAGCAGTAGAAGTAAGAAATTCAATATAAATATCCGCTGTTTGGCCGGGAAGAACCAGGAATGTATCAGCTATAACTCCGGGTGGTTGACAGCCTCCGGGTGAACAAAATTGAAAATTCCATGGTGCTGCTATATCAATGTCAATTAATCGCATCTCGGCAGTAATAGTATCAACCGGATCAGGATTTGTAATCGTCCCATTTATCAAAATAACACTGCCAAGCGGCGCCATCTTGTATGTAAGTGGAAAGTCGACCGTATAAGATTGAGATTTAGCAGTACTTCCAACTGAAAGTAGAATCAAGAATATCAGCGCATTTTTCATAGTAGTTTTCATTTCTATGCCCAAATGTAAGTGAAAAGTGATGGCTAAAACAATCTTTTGCTGAGAGTATCTTGAACTGCTAATCGATAAAAAAGCATAGGTAAACAAGCGTTCATGCCTATATACCTTGTTTTCGGGAGGTCGACTCTCCTATTCCTAAGCCTTGTTTGTTCTATCGATCTAGGAGATTTGTGGAATAATAGGAATCCAAAGAAGGAGAAATACAGGAACAATTGGATCGTATAATTTATGCGAA
>CAZCAD010000525.1:0-1953 GCA_964496525.1 uncultured Flavobacteriales bacterium
AGAATTCGATATAGGCCGGGATATCCAGCCTTATCGATAGCTCTTTAAAGTTCTCCTTGTTAATCAAAAACACTTCAAATTTGCTTGCCATGCCGCCGATAGCGCTTTTAGCAGCCGGTGAGTTAAATGTTGTCAAATAAGTCTTTCCTTCATCCATGTTTTTGAATGTGTTCACTCTCAGAATTTCACTCTCTCCCAAAATGGATGGAATAATGTTCAAGTCTTTATTTCGAAAATACTCACTGTTAAAATTGGACAGCTTCATTTTTGGTACAGCCGAGTTGCCGGAATTTGCTGGTATGATTAGAATAAAGAAGTGTTTTGAATCAGCGTTCATTACATATTTAGCCAGGGAATCCGCTCCGTCATTGTTGGTGGTACTGCCGGCATCATTCATAATGTTTTGGCCATTCTCCAAATTACCTAAATAAATTTTTGCCTGTTTTCCCTCTGCAGATTCAGGATCTAATTTCACCAGTGCAATGAGCGGTTCTGCAATCGCGTTTATATTGCCTGAACGGAGCTTAGACAAGCAAAAAGCTTTCAATAAATAATACTTGTTCAGGTACTGATTTAAAGTGTCGTTTGCAATTATCTCTGCACAAATCGTATCTACTTCTCTGTATTTCCAGAATCTGAACTTTTCATAAGTTTCAGAGTATTGTTTAAGCTCAAATTTATCTTTTTCCAGCTTCTTTTTCAGGTAATCCGGATCAAGGATAATTTGGGCAATTTCACTTTTTTGAAAGTCTTTCAATATGGTCGAACGATGGGAGTCCGAATTTGCTGATCCATTTTTAGTATGAATAAGATATAACTGATAATGTGCAGGCAATACCTTGGGATGAATCACTTTGCGATCAATGACTTTGTTGAAGTAAGAAATGGCTTCCGGCTCT
This sequence comes from uncultured Flavobacteriales bacterium, assembly GCA_964496525.1. Lineage (GTDB taxonomy): Bacteria > Bacteroidota > Bacteroidia > Flavobacteriales_D > Crocinitomicaceae > JAKSBJ01. Next base: position 900 of record CAZCAD010000525.1, read on the forward strand.
TCCTTCAACTGCTCTTTATAAATTATACCAAGCATGTACAGCGAATTCATCAATCTAACATTTGACGTATCCATGGCACCGGCTGTCAAAGGAATGTTTTGCCTTAAAATGTCAACTGTAAGGGAATCCTCATCAACTTCAAGAGAAAGAGAGTCAGAACCATCTTCTCCGTCGTTGAAAATTGCGATCGACAGCTTATTCTGTCTCCGCCAATTATCTTCTAATTCACGTTGTCCCCAATTTGATCGGAAATCATTAAATCCGGTTCCTTTAATTTTGGCGTTATAGAAATACCATTTAGATCCCTTACCGCTTCCGGTACTGACAGATTGGGCTTGTAATTTCTTTTGAAGAGCTATTAATTTTGCCTCTTCTTCAGCTTTTCTTCGTTCCGCAGCATCCTTAATGTCCTTCAATGTTTTAACTAAAAACTTTTCCCTTTCCTTCTCGGACATATTCGCAATTCGCTGAACGCTGTCTTCGAATACATAAGTTTCATAATTAAAAACAAGATCAGACAAGCCTCCCGCCTTCGCCTTGATGCTTTCATAATCGGGATAATCCTGGGGTAATACCTGAACGCAACTGTCGTAGTATTTTTGTGCAGCGAGATAATCCTTCTCGCCAAAATGAATATTACCCAATTTCAAATAACTCTCTCCTTTTTGACGATTATTTTTTACAGACCAGAAAGCAGATTTTGTATAATTACGCTTTGCTTCTTCTACTTTTCCCTCTTTCATGTCAATCTCTGCCAGGGCATAGTAAATCTGATCTTTGAACTCAATATTCTTGGCCTCTCGAAGCATTTTTTTCAGTTCTCTTCGCAGTTCGTCTCCTCCGGAAGTTGCGGATAGAGCTTTGTTAATTTTTGCCTGAAACTGCATCGGATAAGGTGCCGGAGAATGTGCCACTTTATTATAATAATAGGATGCCAGGTCTCCATCGCCTACTTCGTGATAAAGCTGGGCCAGCACATACATGTACCTGGATTTTCGTTTCTTTTTTTTCGTAGTTTCAATAGCCAATAAAAGACTTTCAATGGCTTGCTTAT
>CAZCAD010000526.1:0-1950 GCA_964496525.1 uncultured Flavobacteriales bacterium
AGCCGAATATCTTCAACTATTAAAAGACTATGTCGGGCGACCAACGCCGCTCTTCGAAACGAAGAATTTGTCGAAGAAATATGGCGCTCGAATTTTTTTAAAAAGAGAGGATTTAAATCACACCGGCGCTCACAAAATTAACAACTGCATTGGTCAGCTTCTACTGGCAAAGCGAATGGGCAAGACAAGAATTATTGCCGAAACTGGTGCAGGGCAACATGGTGTTGCAACAGCTACAGTTTGTGCGCTGATGGGCTTGGAGTGTCAAATTTTTATGGGCGAAGTTGATATCGCTCGTCAAGCACTAAATGTTTCGCGGATGAAAATGCTCGGTGCGGTGGTAATTCCGGCAAAGTCAGGAAGCCGCACATTGAAGGATGCGACGAACGAAGCAATTCGAGATTGGATTAACAATCCGGACACTTTTTATGTTATCGGATCGGTTGTGGGGCCACATCCGTATCCCGAAATGGTAACGCATTTTCAGTCAATTATAAGTAGAGAACTGAAAGTTCAATTGAAGAGAATAGGAACGAAGCCCGATGTCATTATCGCCTGTGTGGGTGGAGGAAGCAATGCAGCCGGGGCGTTCTATCATTATCTAAATGAGAAAGTCGAATTAATTATTGCCGAGGCTGCAGGAGAAGGCATTAGGAGTGGACGTACGGCTGCTACATCGGTACTTGGAGAGCAAGGTGTTATTCATGGCTCAATGACCCTATTAATGCAATCTGATGATGGACAGATAACAGAACCCTATTCTATTTCGGCAGGATTGGATTATCCCGGAATTGGCCCCCTGCATGCTCACTTATTGCGATGCGGCAGATCGTCATCATATTCAATTACAGATCATGAAGCAATCGAAGCAGCAAATGAGTTATGCAGGCTTGAGGGTATAATTCCGGCTTTGGAATCAGCTCATGCTCTGGCTGTATTGAAGAAAGAAGATATTAAAAATAAAACGGTCGTTGTCAATCTCTCAGGCCGCGGAGATAAGGACATGGAAACATATATATCAAGACTAAAATGAACAATCGACTGGACTATTTATTTGAACAAAAGAAAGAAGGGATCAGCTCTATTTTTATTACGGCCGGCTTTCCGAAGCAAGATTCACTTCTTGAGATTTTACCCGCACTTGAAAAGTCCGGAGCTGACCTTGTTGAAATCGGAATTCCTTTTTCAGATCCCTTGGCAGATGGATCTACAATACAAGCCTCTTCGTCAAAGGCTTTGGAAAATGGAATGAACCTGAATCTACTCATGGATCAAATTCACGAAGTAAGACGTACGGTTCAAATTCCAATTGTCTTGATGGGATATTTTAATCCGGTTTACCGATATGGTCTGGAAAAGCTCCTCAGTGAATGCGACGAGATAGGAGTAGATGGAATGATTATTCCTGATCTTTCCTTTGACCTCTATCTGTCTCATTTTGAAGATGCTTTTGATGCACACGACACTCCACTGATTTTCTTGATTGCTCCGGATTCTCAAGAAGAACGAATTAGGGAGATTGATAGTAAAACCAAAGCATTTATTTATTTGCTTTCTTCTTCATCTACAACTGGCAAGAGTCAATATTTTACTGATTGTCAAAAAGCTAATTTTCAACGAATACTGAAAATGGAACTCAGAAGTCCTGTATTGCTGGGATTCGGCATCCATGACGCACGCAGTTTCAAAGACGCAAATAGTTATTTTAACGGAGCCATCATTGGATCAGCCTTCATTCGACATCTTGATGAAGAAGGCATCGTTGCGACCTTTCTTGAAGAAGTTATGGGCAAGTCGCTTATTGAAAAATAAAAAAAACCTTCTCCGCCTGAGGCGGAAAAGGCCTTGCTCCTGGTTTGTTATTTTTAATGTTTGATCAAATCTCCTGATCCCATAATGCTTTTCGAAATTTTTGGTGAACCATAATATGTAACATCTCCGCTTCCCATA
>CAZCAD010000527.1:0-1945 GCA_964496525.1 uncultured Flavobacteriales bacterium
ATCAGTGGAGAAATTAGCGGAGTGCGCATCACCCAATCCCGTAAAAATTCCGACGGTAGGCTTAATCATTTGTTCGAGCGAACTCATTTCATCTGGCTCCGAAATTCCAGCTTCAAAAATGGCAATTTCGTCCTTATCCGTTAATTGCAGGACCGAGAGTGCAACGCCAATTTGACTGTTATAACTTTTTGGACTACGAACGACCTTATATTGGTCACTCAGCGCATGATAAAGCCATTCTTTAACCACCGTTTTTCCATTACTGCCTGTAATTCCGACAACAGGAATATCAAATTTGGATCGATGATTTGCAGCAATTTGCTGAAGTGCATTCAGCGGATCTTCGACCACAATCTGAGCAATGTCAGATTCGGTTCTTTTGGTGACCATCGCAACTTTCCCACCTTTTTCCTGAAAATCCTCCAGGTAATTAATTCCCTCCGATTTTTTTCCGATCAACGTAATAAAAAGTGCCCGTTCACCCGCCAGCGGTGACCGACTGTCAATGATGATATTTCTGACGATTTCTTCGTTCTGATCAATTCCATTTCCATGAAATACTCCCTGGGTAATTTCACAGATGTCAGATATGGATAACGCTAAATTCACCTCTGGTGTAGTGATTTCTAAAAAAACTTACTAATTTTTCACTCTTTTTCCTTTTCTCTTCGCTAAAATTATCAGCTATAACTTAGGCTATTCTTCAAATTTCATCTCGATAAAAGAAAAAATAGAATTAAAATTTCAGCAACCTTTTTTAGCAATCGCTACACTAGCCAAGAGAATTGTGACTTTGAATTTAGAAAGAAATGGTTGAAACTAATGTTTCTTGTCGCTGAGCTCTGTATAGCAAGAGCGACAAAGAGGGACATATTTGTCTTTTTCTCCTAAAACCACGATGCCGGCATCCTTTGATATCCGATGAGAAAATCGTGCGCGACCGGAGCAAAATGTACAAACCGAATTCAATTTGATCACTTCATCTGCCATTGTTAAAAGTGTTGGCATTGAACCGAAGGGTTGAGCGAGATAATCCTGATCCAATCCGGCCACTATCACCGATTTTCCATTATTGGCAATTTTATCACACACATGGACAATACTTTTGTCAAAAAATTGAACCTCATCAATGGCAATTACATCAGCATTTAAATAGCTGTCTAAAATTTCTTTTGGCCGCCCGACACGAAACGCCTGAACTTGATCTTCCGATCTATCTTTATCATGAGAAACTACTGCCTCTTCGGCGAAGCGGTCATCCACTTTCGGCTTAAAAACAAAAACCGTTTTTCCTTTAGCTTTTTCTTCTTCAATAGCTGCAATTAATGTCTTTGTTTTTCCAGAAAACATGGGACCGCAAATGACCTTTATTTTAGCGTTTGAAACCCTTGATGAGAAGGTGGGAATCCGCTTGATGTTAGCATCAACTTTCTGAGAAATTTTCAATTCCTGGATGTTTTGAATCAAATATATAGTTTAATTTTAGGGGCTCTTGCAAATTGTGAATAACTTGTACAAAATGAGTAAAACATCTTACCAAAGCATCAAAGAATTGATCAGTGATCTGAGTGCGCAGATGGATGCCCTGGACAAAGGAGAACTGCAATTGGATGATCTGGAGGAAGTTGTAAATAACAGCAAATCCATTTATGAGCGCTTAGTCGTAATCCGTCACAAGGCCTATGAGCAAATGAATGATCAAACAGAAACTGCAAGTGAAATTCAGTCCGAAAGTAGCATTGAAGAAGAAACTGTTGTGGCTGTGACTGATGAGGCAATTGAATCAGGGAGCAATGATCAACCGGCTTTTGAATTTGTCATCGAAGCAGATGCCTCCGCCGAAGCCGGGGATGTGAAAGACCGGGAGGAGGAAAGAGAATCAGAGAAAGTAAATGAAGAGCCGGTTCAGGCTGAAGATGACGACAAAACCTTAAAGGATAACTTT
>CAZCAD010000528.1:0-1936 GCA_964496525.1 uncultured Flavobacteriales bacterium
TTCCAGGTAAACAGCATTAAGCTCGGCCGTGGGAACGCTACCCAGCTTTGAGAAGGAGGAAAGTAGCTTCTTGATGAATTCCTGATCAAAATTGGCCTTCCTGGCAATCCGGCGGGCACTTTCAACGAAATATCGGAGCACAAAGACGTTGTTTAGTTCAAAATGAACCATAAGGTTCAGAATTCTGGCATGTAATTGAATATCGGGCCGTGTATCACCGAATTTAGCGTCCAGTATCTTGTTAATGTACTTCATAGCTGTTTTGTACCTGGCCATCGCGAAATATATATTCGCCAGCTGAAACCAAAAGGAGATCAGATAACTTTCGGGCATTTTACCCATGGATCTCTCTACGGTGTCAGCAATTTCTTTAATCGTTTCGGAATGCAGTTCTTCTTTTTCCAGGAGGCGATACACCTCGAGCTCCAGATGGTACATGCGAAGGGCCTGCTTAAGGAGTGTGATGTTTTCCCGCTGTAGCTTGATATGCAAATAAAACTTTTTGAGCCGTTCTATCATATTTAGGGCCTTGTCATACATTTTGCTAAATACGAAATAACTACAGGCATTATTCATGCTGGAAATGTACAGACCCGGATATTGGCTTAGTTTGCTTTCGTGATCTTCAAAAAACTCAAGCAATTCTTCCAAGGCTTTCTGCATGTCCGCTGCTTTTCCTTTATGAACGGCACGGAAATATCGGGCATTGTAATGAATAACGCCACTTTCGAAGCTGGTCGCGTTATCAATGTCTTCCAGGAGAATCTCGTTCTCAATTTTCTTCCCAGCCTCAGCAATAATATTTTCTGTAATGTCAGTGATCAGTCGATAGTAATTGTGTTGATTATTCAATCGACTCACGGAATCTGCCTGCTCCTCAATAATAGTTCTGAACTTTTCAAAATCTGCAGGGTTTTTATTTTGAGCCAGTTTTCGTTTCCATCCTTGCACCTCGTTCAAACCGGCAAACAAATCAAAATCCCTGGCAATTCGCTCCGCCTTTTTTATTTCAAGATCACAGAGTTGAAATAATTCTTTATTGAATAGAATATTTAGGTTAGACAGACAGTCATTGAGTTCAACTTGTTTGGATCTCTTTGCATGAAAGGATCTGAGACTTTTGAGAATCGCTTGCTTGAGGTAATTCTTCAGGACATGAAATTGCTGAAGCGATTTTTGATTTTTGAATTGTTCCTTGATCCTGCTTTCATCATATTCTTCCAAGGCATCCATGGCGTCTATGGCATCGAAGAGGCGCATGTAGGACGAATCGCTCTTAAACTGTCCGGACTCCAGTTTAAAATTCCGTTTTTCGCTTTTCGACATCGCCTTAATCAGGCAAAATAGCTCTTCATTTTTCTTCATTAAAAACTACGAAATATGATATAATTAATTCAAATATATCATAAAATAAAGAACTAATGAGTATTTATGTACTATTAGAAAACTACGTTTATAAAATCTATGATTTGATCGAACTATAAATCCACTATATGTTTGTTCCATCAATCATTTTAAAAAATATAGATTATGTCAAATGTGATTAACTGGTTTGAAATACCGGCAAATAATTTCGAAAGAGCGTGTGAGTTCTATGCCAAAGTAACAGGAAACGAACTTCAAAAAATGCCGACGGGCGAGATGCCAATGGAAATGGCCTTTTTTCACCACGAAGGAGAAGGAAGTGTAGGTGGAGCTGTAGTAAAAGGAGACGGTTTTGTTCCTTCCGCTGAAGGAAGTACAATCTATCTCAATGCGGGAGCCGATTTGACTGATTCTTTGTCGAGAGTAGAGGAAGCCGGCGGACAAATTGTGATGCCGAAAACTGCAATTGGAGAGAATGGCTTTATCGCACAATTTATGGATACTGAAGGAAATAGAGTTGCTTTGCACTCGATGAACTAAGGGATGTGTAGGAAATAAATGCCCGTTTTGG
>CAZCAD010000529.1:0-1933 GCA_964496525.1 uncultured Flavobacteriales bacterium
ATTCGATATTAATTTCAGTACCTGCGATATCGAAACTTGCCCCCATCCAACCACTGGTTGTACCCAGAGTCACGTGCAATACGGCAATTACATCTTCTCCTTCCACAGGAGTTGTAGGAATTATTTCAACCGAATCAATTTGAGGCCAGGGTGATTGTGCCGACAAATGATTCGTAAAAAAAATACTGATCAATATGACGAATAAATTCTTCATATAACGCCCTAAATTAGTAAGATTGGGTAAGAGTTGCAAGTGTCTGAAGAGTAAATTTTAGCCAAGGTTGGAAAGGCAAACTCACTTTTATTTGAGTACCTTCCGTCTAATGTAAAGCTTAAACCATGAAAAAATTTAATTTCGCAATGCTCATTCTAGCCTGTCTTATGCTTGGATCGTGCACAAAGGATTTTCTTTGTTACTGTACCTGGACGAATGCCGATCCTCCAATTAATGGCGAGAAAAACCTTGACCTACTCAAGACAAATACCTCTACAGCTCAGGAACTTTGCGATGCTGAAGAAAATCAGATTGCGAATTACGGATACGACACCTCCGGCTGCACCTTGACGGAAGTCGAGTAATTTTTAATGCACATTAGTTCCATTGGGCTTTGCGAAATCTACTATTGAATTAGCCTGAAAATTAAGTAAGCAAACGCTCCTGAGATTATCAAGATAATAAGGCTCCGTTTAAGTCGACTCATCCTACACCAATAGTAAAGCCACGAATCATCGACGACTTTTTCCGTGCTTATTTCTAATTTTTCTATGTCTGAATTTGGATTCATTAGCCCCGTTTTCTCGCGAACGTCTCGGTCAGGACGTTCCTTAATTATAAAGATCGAAGAAAAAAGGGAGATTCAGCAATTGAGTTATTACCTAAAATCTAAGCACGAAATGCTGTTTTGCCTGTCCCGGCTTCTTAAGAACTATTCCCATTTGATATAAGTCCATGCTCAAGTTTACAGAAGGGGAGGCAGCTATTTCTGACCACGCCTTTTCCATTTCTTCGCTCCAATGAATATCATCGAAGATTAAAAAACTGTCATCACCCATATGCCGGAGGTAAAAGTTGAAATAATTGATAGTCGCCTGATAAGTGTGATTCCCGTCGATATATATCAAATCGATCAGGTCGCCGTTTACCAATGTATTCTCCAGGTTGTCATGAAAATCACCCTGAATACCGGTCACATTTGGCAATCCCAATTTTTCAAAGTTGGCCAAAGCAATGTCCAGGACTTCAGCCGAACCTTCAACAGTCACGACTTTGTTATCATAGGAAGCCAATGCCATATACGAGGTTCCAATTCCCAGGGAGGTACCCAACTCAACGGAGGATTTTATCCGGTAGAACTCAACGAGGTGAGCCAGCAAACGCCCATATTTCGGACGGATAGCTGAGGTCTTCACTATTTCTGATACCCTTCTTTTTAATCCATTGATATTCTTGTGGCTACCTGCCCCCAAATCGACAAAGTCAATTTCTTGATCAGAGGCTTTCAAATCTCTTCTTATTTGTTTGATTGCTGCATCGTTAAAATATCGCGACCGTTTCATCACCGCCGTATAAAATTCATAGACGAAGGGTGAATGGATGTTGTGTGCGCCTTTGGCTTTGAAGAAATATTTTATGTAGGACTTGAACATGATTATGGTGGGATTAAAGGTAATTGCTTTTATCTTTTAACCACAGAGGAGTCTGGCGTTTATTTTGACCTTAAGGTGAACATATTTAGGTCTTGGTAGAAGTTAAGGTTGAGCATGTACTTTGCGTCGCAGGATGAGGATATCCTGCGATGCCCATGATGTGCCCATATACCCAAATCCAACTATCTTAGCGATCAAGTTGAACACATTTTTGAGTAAAAAAATTTCCATACAAAGAGAGCAACTGGAGAAAGGAAATCCAAAAATCAGTCTGCACAGCTCGTGT
>CAZCAD010000530.1:0-1917 GCA_964496525.1 uncultured Flavobacteriales bacterium
CGGTGTGACAACTAAGATCTTGCAGGACATTGGAGCTAAAGCTGTACCTGTTGACCTTTTTCCGGAATATTATGAATTAAGCGAGCCAGCATGTATAAAAGGCAATATTAGCGAAGGTCTGCCGCTTGAGTCCGGAAAGGCCGACCATTTGATTTGTCAGGAAGGAATTGAGCACTTTGCCGACCAATTAGAGGCCTTTCAAGAATTTAATCGCCTCCTCAAAAAAGGAGGAGGTTTGATCATCACAACACCAAATTATTCAAACATGCGAGCGAAGATGAGCTACTTACTTAGTGAGAGCGAGCGATTTAACACCATTCTGGCACCAAATGAACTGGACAGTATTTGGATGAACAGACAAGACATTGACAAAGAAGTCTATTATGGTCACATCTTCTTAATCGGTATTTTAAAAATGCGTTGTTTGGCAAAACTGGCCGGATTTAGAATAAAGCATATCGAGTTCACACGTGCCAAAAGTACCTCCATCCTGCTTCTTATCCCATTTTATCCTTGGATTCGGTTCTCAAATTGGATTACCTATCGCAAACGAATGCGAAAGAATAAGGACCACAGCGAAGATTTGAAAAGAAAAGTATATAAAGAGATATTCAAATTATCAAGCAGTGCCAAGATCTTGGTTGACGCCCATCTATTCGTAGAATTTGAGAAGGAATTTGAGCTGAATGAAGTGACAGAAGAGCTTCACAGTCAGCATCGAGAGTTTGGAACTACCTGAGAAAATAAATCTTCGTCTGTAATTTGAGTTAATTCCAATCGTCTATGCTAAATTAGAAGCATAAATGAAAATCGGAATTGTACTATATCCATCCTTCGGAGGAAGTGGAATCGTGGCTACAGAGTTGGGAAAGGCACTTGCAAAAAAAGGACATGAAATTCACTTCATATCCTACAACCGTCCGGTTCGCCTCGATTTATTTGATCCCAATATTCGATATCATGAGGTCAGGCCATTTCATTACCCGCTGTTTGATTATCAGCCCTATGAACTGGCACTAACCTCAAAACTTGTCGATGTGGTAAGATATGAGGGGCTGGACATACTACACGTTCATTATGCTATTCCTCACGCCTCAGCCGCCTATTTTGCGAAGCAGATTTTAAAAACGCATGGCATCGAGATACCGTTTATAACAACACTCCATGGAACAGATATAACCTTGGTCGGCAAGCATCCTTCTTTTGAGCCGGTCATTACATTTAGCATTAATGAGTCTGATGCTGTAACAGTAGTTTCAGAAAGCTTAAAAGCCGATACTCATAAGCATTTTGCTGTTGAAAACCGAATTGAGGTTATACACAACTTTGTTGAGCATTCCTTGTACAAGAATATACCCGATGAGAAGGATAAGAAACGGAAATCGGAGATTGCACCGAATGGAGAACGAGTGATTTCACATATTTCAAATTTTCGGAAGGTAAAACGTATTCCTGATGTCCTAAAAGTTTTTAAACTTCTGCAGGAAAAAGTGTCGGCAAAGCTACTTCTCGCAGGAGACGGTCCCGAACGGTTTAAAATAGAAGAGGAATGCAGGCTTCTTGATATCTCTGATGATGTTGAATTCGTAGGCAATATACAAGGGTCTACAGAAGTGCTCTGTATCAGCGATTTATTCTTGTTGCCATCAGAGACGGAAAGTTTTGGATTGGCTGCCTTAGAAGCGCTCGCATCAGGTGTGCCTGTGATCTCGTCTAATACAGGAGGTCTACCTGAAGTGAATGAGCATGGTGTGTCAGGATTTCTTAGTAATGTCGGTAATGTGGCGGAAATGGCTGAATTCGCGATTCAAATTCTTGAATCAGATCATAGCCTCGAAAAATTTAAAGAGCAGGCATTCGAGCATTCTCAAAACTTTAGTCTCGCGAAAATTTTACCGAAATATGAAGAAATATATG
>CAZCAD010000531.1:0-1915 GCA_964496525.1 uncultured Flavobacteriales bacterium
GTAACGAATCCTTCTTGTAAAAAATCCATTGCCTCGTCCCGATCTTCAGTGTATGTCTTGCAGACCCGGTACATGGCCTTTGCATAACGACGGTAGAAAATCTCCTGATATTTTCGGTCATCCTCGATGCATTTATTTACAAGTAAATGCTCATCGCCTAAATCAATATTATCAAAGTCCGGATTCATAATTTACCACAATGCCAATGTTGATTCTTCCATCCTATCGACAACCAGATCATAAATGTCTTCATTCGTTGAAGAGTTAACCAAAATAGTCATTTGACCACCTATATCGACCAATGTCGCGCTATCAAACAAGCTGTTTGATACAGTAGCAAACCAGTAAACAGGATCAAATTTGATTAATGTGCTTGCGGATACATTTTTATCTAAAATGATAGTTGCAGCTCCCTCATCGTCTTCTCCAATGATGCTAAAACTGTCCGCAGCTTTAAATTCGAAAACTAAAGGAAATGTGGTACTCGAAGCATTGGTATAAGTGCCATTTACGATTACCGTATTGTTACCGCTATTATAAACAGTTGCAAAGGTTATTATTAATTCATAATAATTTCCCTGCGGTATGTCAAAAACTAATTCGGGAATATTGTTGCTAGGGCTAAAGTTTACATTCAAGCCTGTATTAAATGATTTACTGAACGATATGGGACTTCCCTCTTGGCGCTCTCCATTGACATTGAATGAACTGAGTATTATGCTACCGCCGGTAAAAATCAAATGTCCCTGAGCACTAACATTTCTGTTGATGTCCATTTTCATACTAACGTCTGTCGGTTTTTTTAGCTCATTCTTTTTGCATGCCAAGAGCAGTAAACAAGCAATAAGAGTGACAACTTTCATTTTCATAGCAATCCCTTCTACCCGTAAGTCGAATGCAGAACAGCAAGGGTTGGAAAAACTGTTTTTTTTATTTATTCGATTGACCTGCAATTGTATAGATACAAGGTACGACAATTGCGTTTAAAAAGGTTGCTGTCAATAGGCCTCCTAAAATTACTATGGCCATCGGACTTTGAATTTCGTTACCGGCTTCTTCTCCCTTTAATGCAAGAGGAATTAATGCTAAAGCGGTTGTCAAAGCAGTCATAAGTATTGGATTTAGACGATCGATGGATCCTTTCATAATGAGATCCATTTTGGCCATTCCTGATTTCTGTAGTGCCTGGTATCTTGAAATAAGAAGAATTCCGTTTCGAGTGGCTATTCCAAAGAGACTTATAAATCCAATTGTCGATGCGATTGATATAATCCCCGAGGTAAAATATACCAGAAAGATTCCCCCAATTAAAGCCAATGGTAAGTTGAGCAACACAATCCCCGCTAATCGTAGGTCTCTGAATTCAAAATAAAGCAGAATAAATATAGCGATCACTGCAAGTATTGAGGCGATTAGCAAAAGGGAAGATGCCTTTTCTTCACTTTCAAATTGCCCTCCGTACTCTATTCTATACCCTTGGGGCAACTGTACATTGTCTCCGATAGCCTGTTGAATTTCGGTAACGGCACCTCTTAAATCTCTCTCACTTACATTTGCAGATACAACGACCTTACGCTGAACGTTTTCTCGGTTTATGGTGTTGGGACTGCTTACGGACTTGATCTCGGCTATCTGACCCAATTCAATTTTAGTTCCGTTTGGCAAGTCGATCAACGCATTTTTCATTTTCTCGATTCCGCCTCTTGAGGAGGTGTCATAACGGACAACCATATCAAAACTTTTCTGTCCTTCATAAACTTGTGAAACAGGCTCTCCGGCAAATGCCACATCAATGAATTCTGCAAAATCAAACACAGTCATTTCATGCCTGGAAAGCAACTCCCTATTTGGAACAATCTTAACTTGAGGAACTTCAATTTGCTGCTCCACCGATACATCGACGAGACCATCTATT
>CAZCAD010000532.1:0-1905 GCA_964496525.1 uncultured Flavobacteriales bacterium
GACTATAACAATAACGAAGAAGAAGTCGACTATATCGGTCGGACAAATAAAAATTAATAAAATAGAATGAAGCGACTTTTAATTTTCATTTTCTTGGGCTCAAGCATCTCTTTCGCACAAGTTTCGGATGCCAATTTATGGACAGGATTAGCTGTCAAACTGCCAATTATCAAGGATCTTACAGTGGGTTATGAGACCCAAACGCGTTTTTATCAGAATGTTTCTGTCTTAAAAACTTACTACAATGAATTAGGTGTGAGATATCGAATCATGAAAGGGCTTAGTGTTTCCGGAAAATACCGCTATGCGCGAAAATTCCGAGACACTTACTGGGATTCTGAAAATCGATTTAATCTTGATGCGTCTTACAGCTATAAAATTAAACCGGCGAGCTTGCGGCTTAAAGCAAGATTTCGATATCAAGTTGCCTTTAATCGCCTGGGTGTTATCAACGATATTGTCTATCCAAGAATTAAGCATACAGCACGATTCAAGTTAAGAGTGAAATATCAGAACAAAGACATCAAACGAATTCAACCTTTTGTTTCAACGGAGTTTTTTACGGCAGTAAGTCCAAAAAATCCGATCAGTGCATTGGATGCATTTCGCTTTTCGGGGGGGGTGACGTTTGACCTGCCAATGAAATTTGAGTTGGATGTGGCCTACATTTTTGAGCACGAAAATTCTGCGATACTTGAGAATAATCACATTTATATGATTCAGTTAACTTACAATTTGCCGACTCTATTGAAGGGTGTTGAGGAAAAGCCGGCTGACCCCGGGGCGGGAGAGTAAATCGCTTATTCTGTACACTTCATTTCTTGACAGACCCTAATTGACAATTTCGAGATCAATTTGTTTTTTTGCAATGTTTACTTTGACGAGTTCAACCTCAACCGAGTCTCCTAAATTATATTCTTCACCGGATCTTCTTCCAATCACCACATAATTCTGTTCATCGAAATAATAACGATCATCCTTCATGGATTTTAGTGCAACCATTCCTTCACAATGATTCTCATACATCTCAACATAAATACCCCAATCGGTCAAGCCTGTAATAATTCCTGTATAACGCTCGCCGACATTACTTTGGAGATAGACCGCCTGAAAATATTTTTGGGAACTTCGCTCGGCCTCCACGGCTCTTCTTTCGGTTAGGGAAATATGCTCGGCCGTTTTTGAAAGTCCTTTGTAATGCCGTTGCTTTTTACTTAGTTCGTTAAACAAAACCCGATGAACCGTTAAATCGGCATATCGTCGAATTGGCGATGTGAAATGTGCATAATAGCGAAAACCTAATCCATAGTGGCCAATGTTCTCTGTATCATAAATAGCTTTTGCCATCGATTTAATGGCCATTTGTTGGATCATCGGAAATTCCGCTTCATTTTTCAACTCAGCAAAAAGTGCATTCATCTGCTGCGTAATTTTTCGATCATTCGAAAAATTGACCTTCTTGCCAAATTTTGATACGAATACAGCGAACTGCTCCAATTTTTCCTTATCCGGCTTATCATGAACACGATATATCAATGGAATAGTGACCTTTCGATTTGTGTCTCCTATATATTTTCCGACTCTTCGGTTGGCCAATAACATGAACTCCTCAATGAGTTTATTCGCATCCTTGGCGGTTTTTTTATGGGCATTAATAGGATTACCCTTTGCGTCCAGTTCAAACCTGAGTTCCGCACTTTCAATTTCCAAGGCTCCGTCTTTCAATCTTCTTTTTCTCAGGATTTTAGCGAGAGAATCCAGTTGTATTATCTCCTTTGATAACTCTCCGGTCCTTTTCTCGATGCATTTTTGAGCGTCCTCATAACTGAATCTTCGATCAGATTTAATGACGGTTTTACCAAACCATTCGTCTTCAATTTCTGCCTGGGCATTTAGTTCGAAGAC
>CAZCAD010000533.1:0-1895 GCA_964496525.1 uncultured Flavobacteriales bacterium
TGGGGCCGATCCTGATATACCTCCGTGCCATACCATCAATCCCGAATAGGCAGCAGCTCCGATCAATGGATAATTTAAAGGGCGATTCTCCCGATTGAATTTTTCTCCAACCTTACGGGCCAAAATTGCGCCAAAAATTAATCCAAGTCCCCAGTTGAAGAGACTAACGCAAATCGTAGCGAGTGTCACGATCGCCGCGGTATTAGCGGTAGTTGTACAGGGGGCAGTCAGCTTATCGATCAAAGCAGAAACGCTTTTTGATAATGCAAGAATGTAGCCCAACACCAACATCAGCATCATCTGAAAAGCAAAATAAAGCCCGCCTTTGCCTTCATTCCACAGACCCTCTTCCCATTTTGATGCAAGGGTTAAAGTGTACTCTCCAAAACCTGCATCTTCAGGCTTGGTAAAAATCAAGGCCAGGATAAATGTAAGGGCTGTTAGGAGCAGTGCAATTGTAAAAGGGGTCGGTAGAAGCTTCTTGTATGTGTTGGCAAACTTGTCTACAAACGACATGATTAGTGCTTTATCATTTTTCGCATCAAAGCAATAATCACCTCAATATCTTCGAATATTTCTTCACTCATTATCTGACCCTGAAATTCATAGTAGAGACTTGAAGAATCTGCATGGATGGAACCATTGAAGCGTTCTTTTATGCGACCCAGGTCGTATAAGATTTCGTCGGTGATAAACGCACGGAATTTCTCTTCATTTTTTGATTTGAATAGATAAGAGCGATCGATCTGATGATTTTCAAATTCAATGTCTTTAAATCCAATCAGCTTGCCCAGGCGCGTGAAAAAGTTCTCTTTACCAATCTTAAAATCAAAGCCCGGTGAATTTTCAAATCGCACCACTGTATGGTAGACTCTGCGCTTTCCCATCCTTCGTATTTCCTCTTCCAGGGTAAAACTATTATTGTCGATCTCACCGCGCAACTTGAACGTCTTTCCAACAAAGATGGAAGACTTGTTCTTTAAAAACTCCAATTGAAACTGCTCCTTGAATCGATCATAATAGATGTCTTTTCTGGACTCCCTTTTTCGCTGAGCACCGAGTACAAAGAGCGCTACAAAGACGATAATGACCAAAGCAACGATCGGAATGAGCATGAATCAAAGATAAAGCAATTTTCAAATGCCAATTA
This sequence comes from uncultured Flavobacteriales bacterium, assembly GCA_964496525.1. Taxonomy (GTDB): domain Bacteria; phylum Bacteroidota; class Bacteroidia; order Flavobacteriales_D; family Crocinitomicaceae; genus JAKSBJ01. The sequence continues at coordinate 1,151 of CAZCAD010000533.1, forward strand.
TGATTTTATGAGCTCGCAATAAAAGGTAATTGAAACCACGTTTCCGACACCACCGTCCTCTTCCATTCCGTACTCGACACGATCAAATTCGAAAGCTCCTTCGAACGCTTCAAAGCTAATTCCATCATCTTCATAAGTGCCGCCTCCCAAATGTTTGAAGCTGAAATCCAGCGTAGTCGTTTTTCCGACAAGGGTCACCTCACCATGAGCCGTATATTCATCCTCATCAAAAGAAATTTCTTCTGCTATATAACTGATTAGAGGGAATTCACTTTCAAGAAAAAAGTCTTCATCCAGTATATGTTCGTCACGATAATCATTTTCAGTATTGATAGAATTTACCTGGATATTGACTTCCAGCCTGGAGTCGGAATATTCATTTTGCATATCAAACTTCACAGTAAACTGCTCAAAAGCTCCTTTGGTCTCTTTTAAACCGTCAACCTCAAAGATGAGTTCGGATTTTCCGTTTTCCGAATTCGCAATGTAAATACCTTCAAGTTTATCAAGAGAAACAGTGCTTTCTTCAACTCCTCCCAGCGTATCAACAGTCGTTGTTAACTCAGTCTTCTCTAAATCACTTTCGTATTCTCCCCAAGGAATAGCATAGAGGATGATGATTGTTATAAGTCCGAGCAAAGCCCCGAGGATTAAAATTTTCCAAATTTTTCGCACGAATGAGGATATTAATGGACCACAAATATGGCAATTTAATCAGGGAGACAGAATTTTCGATCAGAAAATT
>CAZCAD010000534.1:0-1285 GCA_964496525.1 uncultured Flavobacteriales bacterium
AGGCCCCTTGGCTTCCTTATGTAAAGGCTATAGGGAACTAAATGGGTAATCCGGTACGTTAATTAGACTAAAGTCGTTGAAAAGAATAATTACCCTAAGCGAAAAGAGTCGCATTAATGATACATCTCCTCTACCTGTTCCTGAGCCCTCTCATCTTTGAGATAATCGTCGTAGCTCATGAGCTTGTCGGTGTTGCCATTTGGCGTTATCTCAATAATGCGAGTCGCGATGGTTTGAACAAATTCATGGTCATGAGAAGTGAACAATATCGTTCCGGGAAAGTTGATGAGGGAGTTATTGAAAGCCTGAATTGATTCAAGGTCAAGATGATTTGTCGGTTCTTCCAAAATCAATAGGTTCGCCTTGGCAAACATCATTTTAGATATCATGCAACGAACTTTTTCCCCTCCTGAGAGTACTTCGGCGCTTTTGAGTGCTTCTTCGCCCGAAAACAACATCTTACCCAAAAATCCTCTTAGATAAACTTCATCCTGCTCCTCTTCGGTCATTGCATATTGACGCAACCAGTCGATCAAAGAAATTTTTTGCTTAAAAAAATCTGAATTCTCATTGGGTAGATAGCTGTGCTTGATTGTAGTTCCGTATCGTATACTTCCTGAATCCGGCTCTGCTTCTCCGGCTAAAATCTGAAACAAATTAGTAATTGCGAGTGAATTCTTGGCCAGGAAGGCAATTTTATCACCCTTTGACACATTAATTTCTAATCCGGTGAAAAGTGGCTCTCCGTCAACCGACTTTGATAGTCCCTCGACATGCAATATTTGGTCTCCCGCTTCACGCTCTTGCTCGAATATGATACCCGGGTATTTACGACTGGACGGTTGAATGTCCTCTAATTTCAATTTATCCAGAAGTTTGCGTCTTGATGTCGCCTGTTTTGATTTAGCGGCATTGGCCGAAAATCTTCTGATAAAATCCTGGAGTTCTTTGCGTTTATCTTCCGTTTTCTTATTCTTATCGGCCATTTGTCTTGAAACCAGCTGTGAGGATTTGTACCAGAAGGTGTAATTTCCCGTGAAATGATTGATCTTCCCAAAGTCGATGTCACATATATGCGTACAAACCATATCGAGAAAGTGTCTGTCATGCGATACAACGATCACCATGTTTTTAAATTCCAGCAGGAATTGTTCAAGCCATCCAATGGTCTTAATATCCAAATCGTTTGTTGGCTCATCGAGTACCAAAATGTCCGGATTCCCAAATAATGCTTGTGCCAATAAGATTCTAACCTTCAAATCCGCTGCAACATCTGCCATTTCAT
>CAZCAD010000534.1:1357-1890 GCA_964496525.1 uncultured Flavobacteriales bacterium
CGGCAAATTGAGATTCAAGCTCTGCCGTCTTCATTCCATCTTCATCACTAAAATCCGGTTTGGCATAAAGAGCATCTTTCTCTTTTATTATCTCCCATAAATAAACATGTCCCATCATCACCGTATTTAACACAGTACAATTATCAAACTCATGATGGTCTTGTTTTAGGACGGCCATTCGTTTACCCGGCTCAATACCAATGGTCCCTTTCGTGGCGTCCTGCTCTCCGCACAACATTTTCAAAAAGGTCGATTTACCGGATCCATTTGCTCCAATCACTCCATAACAGTTGCCATCGACGAACTTAGGTTGACATCATCGAACAGAACTCTTTTACCAAATTGAAGGGATAAATTACTTAACTGAATCATTATGCAGGCTTAATTTTTTTGCTTCCTACGAATAGGGTCTTTTTTTTGGCGGACCTGCCTGACGGCATAGGCAGGTGCAAATTTAAAATGTTCGTCTTGACATTGCCTATCTTTTATGTGAAAAATATTTTGTTTTAATAAAAACTAATATATATTTGCAG
>CAZCAD010000535.1:0-909 GCA_964496525.1 uncultured Flavobacteriales bacterium
ATATGGAAGATGTACATATAAACTTATACCGTCTCCTTCATTGGTTTCCACAAATGAGCGATGGACCGAATCCAACCATTCTTCCGTGGCTAATTTCGGATTTTGCCAATATGGAACCGTCGGGTAGCTGGTATACCTTGGGCCCGGTACATTGTATTTTTTTATAAGCTCTTGTTGCATTTGCGTTATTCGAACTCACAGATTCTACAGGCTGGCAAAGATACGCCTTTTAACCTGATGACAGAGCGAGGTTTACCAAGGCTGAATGGTCGAGTACGCTTAGTTTTCTACCATTCAAAGAGATGAGCTTTTTCTTCCTTAATTTCGATAAAAGTCGAATGGTGGTTTCATTCACCGCCCCTACAAGATTGGCCATCTCCTCTCGGGTGAGCTCGATAGCTACTGTTTTGCCATCCTTTTCAAACCCATAGACTTCAATTAATCGAAGAATCACAATCGCCAACCTCTGCGCAATCGAGCTGATCGATAATTGAGTGATTTTGTCTTCCGCAATTTTGAGATTATTTGAAAGGTTGCCAAGCACAAAGGACTTAAGGTTGTTCTCCTTTTTTAGTTCGGAAATGAACTCATGCTTGGGGATGAAACAAAGAACGGATTCTTCAATAGAAGTTGCCGAAGAAGTAAAGTATTCATTACGAATCATTGCCCTTGTACCAAGAAGCTCCCCTTCCCGGGCAAATCGCAGTATTTGTTCTTTCTTATGGCTTCCTGTTTTGTGAATCTTGATCTTCCCTTTTTTCAAGCAAAACACCCCAGATGGTTTGGAGCCCTCCGTGAAAACAGATTCTCCTTTCTCATAGACCATCTTTCTCCGCCCTTTTCCTAAAGATCCGAGCTCGCTATCACTATCTCCATCAACCTCAAATGAGGAATCGACGGCGCATCCTT
>CAZCAD010000535.1:919-1884 GCA_964496525.1 uncultured Flavobacteriales bacterium
GGTTGTATAATTTAACGTGACTTCGGTTTAAAAGCATGATTACTTGAGGCTATCAGCGAATTACGAATATTACGAATTTGCGAATTTATAATCTGGTAAATCTTTGAATTTCCAATAATCTAAGTCCAGTATTACAGTACTTTGGTGCAAATCTTTAGAGTAGGTCCGCAATTTACGACAGTATTCTATGCAAACGTCATATTCCCTATGATTGAAAAACTCCATTCGTATATTCGCAATATTCGTAATTCGTCGATAATCAAGCAGACATACTAGACTTATCCCTGCCTACCGGCAGGCAGGCCGAATTCAGGTTAATTTAGGCTTCATCTCGATTTTCAGTGGGTAAAGTTTATAATTTTTACCGATAAAGCGTCCTTATTTAAGAAAATGCGCAAATAATCTGTAAAATTGTAACCTATTACTTCTTTGATGTTGCAAGACCAGTTTGGACGTACCCACGATTACCTTCGCATTTCTTTTACAGACAAGTGTAATTTAAAGTGTTTCTATTGCAAGCCTGACGGAAACACGCTTGTAGATCACGCTCTGTGCACCTCCGCTTCAAGTGAGAGGCTCTCTTCCGAAGAATTGCTTTCTATCGCAGAAGATTTTGTGTACAAGATGGGCATCAAAAAGATCCGAATTACCGGGGGAGAACCGTTGATTCGAAAGGATGCCTATGACCTTATTGAACAGCTGGGAAAACTACCCGTTTCATTGGCTATTACAACCAATGGAGTCTTCCTTGATCGTTTTCTTACAATGTTTAAAAAGATCGGATTGACATCCATCAATGTCAGTCTTGACAGTCTTATCCCATCTCGTTTCAATGAAATCACAAAGACCAAAACCTTTGAAAAAGTGTACTCCAACATCGAATTGGCGATAGAGAAAGGATTTCATGTAAAGATCAATGCGGTTGCCATGAAAAACATCAATGAAGATGAGATCAACGATTTCGT
>CAZCAD010000536.1:0-1877 GCA_964496525.1 uncultured Flavobacteriales bacterium
CCTTTGTAGCCACCACCAGCGCCGCCTTTTCCTTTGTAGCCACCGCCAGCGCCACCTTTTCCATCTCGCCATTTTGGTCCTTCACCGATTTCTTTCGGTAATTGCAGTTTTGGAACAGAGTTTTGGATTAGCTGTTCGATAAGTTTCAATTTATAAAAATCCTTTTCGTTGACTAAAGTAAAAGCTTCACCCTTCAAGTTCGCCCTTGCAGTTCGACCGATTCTGTGGACATAGTCTTCCGGATCATTCGGTGCATCATAATTGATCACCATATTGATTTCCTTAACATCGATTCCACGACTCATGACATCGGTGGCGACCAGTATTCGAATGTGCCGTGATCGAAATCCACGCAAAACCTCCTCTCGATCAGCTTGTTCTAAATTGGAAGAAATTCCTGTAGATGGAAATCCGGCTTTTCTTAACGACTTAACAATTTCACCAACTTTACTTTTAGTTGAACTGAAAACAAGGATGCTTTCGTAATCTTTTCTTTCGTTCAGAATATGATTGAGAACGGCATTTTTTTGAGCATCATATACAAGATACACATGCTGACTAACACCCTCCACCGGTTTGGAAACTTGAAGGGTAATCTCTTTCGGATTGAATAGAATTTTCTTCGCCAACTGCCGGATGTTATGAGGCATGGTCGCTGAGAACATCAAGGTCTGGCGTTTCTTTGGTAAAAATGAAATGATTTTCTGGATGTCATCGAAAAAACCCATATCAAGCATACGATCTGCCTCATCCAAAACCAAGTGTTCGATATCGTCAAATTCGACGTATCCCAAGTGCAGATGGGAAATCAATTTACCCGGTGTCGCCACAATAATATCTGTGCCTTCGGTCAGGGCAATTTTCTGGGCACCGAAATCTTTGCCATCTCCTCCTCCATAAACAGCCTTAGAGCCCACAGAAACGAAGTAGGAGAGTCCTTGAACTTGTTGCTCAATTTGAACGGCGAGTTCCCTGGTTGGAACAATCACCAATGTATTTACCGAAGTTTTTTCTCTACCGGTAAGTTTGTTTAAAATTGGCAAAACGAAAGCCGCTGTCTTTCCCGTTCCGGTTTGAGCACAAGCAATAAGGTCTTTACCCTCCAATATGATAGGAATAGCCAGCTCCTGAACCGGTGTCGCCGTTTCAAAACCCATGTATGAGATGGCTTCCATCAATTGATCGTCCAAACCGAATTAAGTAAATTTCATCGGTCGGAATTATTAGAGATTATAACAACTGGATTTGTATAGAGGCGAAAATCATTATTTTTTTCTTTAGCCAAGGCATTTTTGACCTGCCTGGCCGGCAGGCAGGTAAGCGTAGCCGTAGCTACGGTTGGAGAAAATAACGACGGATAAAGGGAAAAGAATTTTTTCGCCATACGAATTGAGTTGTTATAATCTCTACTGATTTGTTTTATCATTGCGTGTCTTAGGACTAATTCCTGCTGCTTAATTCGATTCCCATGGTGAGATAGGTACCGATGTCATCGATTTCAACTTTGAGGTCGATTGTATTCATTAGGGTACGGCGGATGTCAATCAAACCAAGACTTGGATTTTCCCGATCTTGCTCGCTGTTTGAAACTTTCTGATAAGTGGCATCCAGCTCTTCTTTACTCATTTGATTCAGTTTTTTGGCTTTCTCAATCAGCTCATTGCCATCTCCCTCAATATAATTTCCGGTACAAAGATAGTAGCCATTATCAGTTGGAGCGATCAGAAATAAACCACGTTTACTGCTTTCTGAACCGGCAGCGTGGGAGGTAACATTCTGCATCATCTCAATGGCCGTAGTATAGATTCTGAATCCCACTGTTTCAGCTGATTTAGGGTCATGCTCTCCTCCAACAACCTAATCATGGGTGTAATCAA
>CAZCAD010000537.1:0-1865 GCA_964496525.1 uncultured Flavobacteriales bacterium
CATCGTTTTCGATTGTCGCCCTTATTTGTCCCTTATCGGTTATGATTATCGGTTCAATGAACTCGTCAGTGACATTGTCGGCGTAAGAATCTGAGATGGCCTGATTCACCGTTTCGTAAGTTCTGCCTTTTCCGGCGGTCAGCAAATCATAGGCTTTTCGAACTCGTTCCCAACGTTTGTCGCGGTCCATTGCAAAGTATCGCCCGATAACTGAGGCAATTCTGGTATTGCCTGTGGCAATGGCATCTTCCAAATCCGCCAATTGGTGAATCGCCGAATTTGGATTACAGTCTCTTCCGTCTGTGAAAGCATGAATATATGATCGCTCAATTCCATAGTTTTTCGCCATTTGACATAGTGCCAATAAATGTTCGACCGACGAATGGACACCTCCATCTGACACCAATCCTATAAAATGAACTTTCTTTCCATCGACCTTGGCTTCCTCAAAGGCCCTGCAAAGAACCGGCATCTGAAAGAAATCACCATCTTCAATTGATTGATTAATTCTTGTTAATTGTTGATAAACAACTCGACCGGCGCCGATGTTTAAATGACCCACTTCTGAATTGCCCATTTGCCCGCCTGGTAATCCGACATGCTCTCCATCTGTCAATAATTCGGCAGATGGGTGATCAGCCTCCAGGCTATCCATAAAAGGGGTATCTGCCCGGTAAATTGCATCTGACCTGGATTGATCTCCATGTCCCCAACCGTCCAGGATGATTAGCGCAACTTTCTTCATTTTCTAAAATGAATCTCCAAATTTAATCCTTTCGGCTGATTGTCTTTCAAGAAAATTTCTCCATTGTGGGCATCTGCAATGTGTCTGACAATAAATAGTCCAAGTCCGGTGCCTTTTGACTTTCGAGTTAACTCGCTTTCAATTCTACGGAACTTCTGAAATACCTTGGTTTTATGTTGATCACTAATTCCCTGGCCCTCATCTCTGACATTCAATTTAACAACACCATCTTCTTCCTTTAGATCAATCCACAAAGAAGATCCTGAGTCGGAATATTTAGCGGCATTTTCAATTACATTGATCAGCAAGGATCGCATGGCCTCTTTGTCAGCGTCCATTTCGACAGAAGCTAAGTCCAGTTCGACATGATGGTCCTTCAATACACCCAACTCAAGAGCAGCACATACTTCCTCAAGTAATTGATTTAGACTCAGTGCACTTTTGTCTATATGCAAATTATTATTTTCAATACTCTTGGTCAGGAGAATGTTGGAAACCAATGAATCCAATCGGTTAATTTCTTTTAACGATTGATCGTACAGCTCACTCCTTTTGGTATCTTCCAGTGACCTGCTTTTCAACGTTTGGAGAAACAACTTTATTGACGTTATTGGCGACTTTAGTTCATGCGTGACAGACATTAGAAAGTTTTGCTGATTTTCGTTCATTTCCATTTCTCGTCGAAATGCACGTCGAATCATCCAGATACCTCCCAGTAAAATCAGTAAAAAAACCGATCCCTCGCCTATTATCATCCATGCCTTATGCTTCAGAACTTCCGATTCAGTATAAATCCGATCGTATAAACTGAAGATTAGATAAATCCACCACAAGAACTGTAGAATTACATAGAACACTAATAAGTAGAAAAGAAATATAGGATTTCTGAGACCTTTGCCTGACATGCTACAAAGTTGCAGATAATTTCACAAAAAAAAGACCGATCCACCTGTGGCGGACCGGTCTCTTATTTCCTTTCGTTGGTCAGTGTGCCTGACAGGACATTATTAGTGCTCTAAACACTAGTGCCGTATCAGAATTTTTTTCGTGTATTGATCGGATGATACACTGACTCGAACGAAATACGCTCCGTCAATGAAATTACCTACGTCAATCTCTT
>CAZCAD010000538.1:0-1863 GCA_964496525.1 uncultured Flavobacteriales bacterium
AAAATTAATCTTCCTCTGCAGTATATTTCTCTCCAAATTAAGGAGTCTTAAGGAGAATATCAATTGGAAAAGGATAAATCTTTCAAAAAAAGGATCAAGATAATAAGGATATAGACGAAATCGATGATCCCATTCCTTTAAGTTCGGGCAGAAAACGCACATTTTATCTCAGGTTTTTCGTTTTGACATTGAAATAACCAGCGCATTTGCTATTTCCCAATACAGAAATTACTAAAAATATTCCCCAGCAATTCATCTGACGATATCTGACCCGTTATCTCTCCAAGTAAATCCAGCGTTTCCCGAATGTCAACCGCTAAAAGATCTCCCGGGATTTTTGTGTGTATCCCCTCTTCCACTCTCTGCAAAGCTTCGTTACACTTCTTAAGAACTTCATAATGACGAACATTGGTAACAACCAGTTCATTTGATACAGAAGCACTTTGAATAATACCAATTAGTCGATCAATCAAACCATCAATGTTCTCATTGCTTGTTGCTGAAATGAACATCCCATGATCCGCGAACGATTCGGGAATCTTCTTTACTTTATCCGTCTTATTGAACAAGACGATGAGATCCTGATCTTCACGAATACTTTTCTCCTTGAATTGGTCAATCTGGTCAAGAATATATTTTTCCCTCGTCTTCTCCAAATCAAAAAGCAAAAGGATAATTCTGGCTTTCTTTATTTTCTCGTATGCCTTGTCTATTCCAAGGATCTCAATTTTATCAGTTGTATCTCGTAATCCTGCAGTATCCATAAGTCGGAACTCTATTCCGTCCAGAATAATAGTATCCTCGATAACGTCTCTTGTTGTACCCGGAATTTCCGAGACAATCGCCTTATCTTCTTTTAACAGTGCGTTTAATAATGTCGATTTACCGGCATTCGGCGCTCCCACAATCGCTACCGGCACACCATTCTTGATCACGTTCCCATAATTGAACGAATCGCAAAGCGAACTCACTCTATCCTTAACTTGTGTAACGAGTTCTATTAGCTGAGAACGATCCGCAAACTCAACGTCCTCCTGCGAAAAGTCCAACTCCAGTTCGACCAAAGAGGCAAAATCCAGCAGCGACTGACGAAGTTCACCCAGTTCTTTGCTAAATCCGCCTCTCATTTGGTGTATCGCCAAACGATGAGAAGCCTCCGTGCCCGCAGAAATCAAATCGGCCACTGCTTCTGTCTGTGACAGATCCATTTTACCATTCAAATAAGCTCTGAGTGAAAACTCTCCGGCATCTGCCATTCTTGCACCATGTTTTAGAAGCAGCTTCAAAACAGCATCCTGAATAAATCGAGAGCCGTGACAGGATATTTCGACTGTATCTTCTCCACTAAATGATGCCGGAGCACGAAAGACGGTTAAAAGAACCTCATCGATAATCTCCTTGCCGTCAATGATTCTTCCAAAATGAGCTTTATGGGATTCAGATTTTTCAATCTTTTATTAAAAATTTTCTGTGATATAAGGATGGACTTCTTTCCCGAAATTCGAATCAAGGAAATGGCCCCAACTCCACTGGAAGTAGATAGTGCACAAATTGTATCTTCTTGATTTTTAAAGGACATGCGAGGAAACAAATGTAAAGTATTAATTCTTACATTTGAATCGCAATAAATCAAAAATATATGTCCGTTTTAGTTAACAAAGATTCTAAGATTATAGTACAGGGATTCACCGGTGGGGAAGGAACTTTTCACGCGGGCCAAATGATAGAGTACGGAACCAATGTCGTCGGTGGCGTTACTCCCGGCAAAGGAGGACAAACTCACATTGATCGTCCCGTTTTTAACACTGTTGAGGAAGCGATTAAAGAAACCGGGGCCGATGTCTCCATCATCTTCGTTCCACC
>CAZCAD010000539.1:0-1853 GCA_964496525.1 uncultured Flavobacteriales bacterium
TTGCTCTGCCCGCAATTTCTTCCCGCACGGAGTGCAACGGAGATGCGGGATCTCCTGCCCAATTTCTGGACCCTTTAAGGTAGTCTTAAGATTCCTCAAAACCATTATTCATCGCCAGTAGTTGATAAACAAACAGCTCCGACGCGCCTTAGGCGGATCGGAGCTGAGTCAAAATTAATTGAGTAAGTGTTTACTTCAGTATTGTAACATGTCCTTTATGCTTGTGCTTTTTATCCGACATGGTTTCTTTAAATTCAATGGCCCAAATGTAGACCCCGTCTTGTACCAGACCGCGACTTCCATAAGTACCCGGCCATCCTCTGCTGGCATCAAAAGTCTCGAAGACAACTTCTCCCCAGCGATTGAAAATCGTCATGTGGAATTCGAACATATCAAAACCTGAATAGAATATGGGTTGGAACGTTTCGTTGTATTCATCGCCATCGGGAGTAAATACGTTCGGCACGTAGAAGATAATTACATCTTCTATAATGATTAGCTGCTGATAAACTGAAACACATGCACCGCCATTGTTGGTTGCTGTTAGAGTAACCAAAAACTCACCTGCAGTTCCGGGGAAATCATGAATTGGATTCGTCTCAGAATTGATCGGTGATGCGTCAGCGAAATCCCAGGCGTAAGTATCGGCGTTGACAGAACCATTTGTAAAATATACTTCCGGATCTTCAACCGTCGTCGATTGAGGGCTGAAAGTAAAATAGGCTACCGGAAGAGCCGTCACGGTTATCATATCGATTGCCGTATTTGAGAAGGTACATCCATCAGCAGTAGTTGTTGTGAGCGTGATGGTATAAATCCCCGCAGAGGAAAATGTGTGAGATACACCCCCACAAGCCGTGGACGTACTACCATCTCCAAAATCCCATAGACAAGAAACGCTTAGCGGCCCTGAACCAATTGTCTCAGTAAAAAAGACATCCAAAGGTTCGCATCCCTGGTACACATCCGGACCAAAGCCAGGATCCGGCAGCGGATGAATAGTAATGTTAAATGACTCCGGTAAGCCGGGACATCCGTTTGACGAAGTCGGGGTCACATCAACGGTAACAGTAACGTCAGTTGAACCGCCATTAATTCCGGTAAACGATCCGATTTGTCCGGCACCTGAAGTTCCAAACCCAACGTCAATTCCGGTGTTTGTCCAAACGTATGTATCACCTGCCAAAGATGAAGAAAAGGTTGTTACGCTCAAGGGATCTCCGGAACAAACATCCAGGTTCGGCAAAGGATCCATAACAGGAACAGGGAATTCATTTACAATTTCCAGTTCTCCGGTGATCGTTCCAATACAACCATTTGCATCGGTGACGAAAGTCAAATCATACGTTCCAACAGGAGCAGTGGTAATTGTACCGACAGCACCGGGAATGACCAGCGGTGGTTGCGGGGTTCCGTCCAACGTATAATCGACAGAGAAAGGTCCTGTTCCACCAATAACGTCAATCGTTAGGTCCGGTAGAGGAGCACCCTGACAGACAGTTGCACCACCACTTAGCGTAGCGGTCGGAACATCAAAAATCGTCATATCCTCGGTATAGCTTACTATAGCACAACCCGGAGCATTGATCGTATTTGTTACGGTATAAGTTCCGGGTGTTGAAGCATCCAAATCAACTTCTCCGGTTATCGGATTTATCACCAATCCCGGAGGGCCTGAGAAAGTTCCTGCCGATCCCCCGCCTGTGAAAGTCGGAACAGGATCGCCAACGTTGGCGCAAAAATCATCGATAAAGAAATCCGCGATAGGCGAGTTTGTAATAGTAATTGTTAAGGTTGTTGTTTGAGGGCAAAGTGAACCCGCCGCACCTGCCGTACTGTAGGTTACGTCATAC
>CAZCAD010000540.1:0-297 GCA_964496525.1 uncultured Flavobacteriales bacterium
TCTCGAGCTGCGCTGTACTTTGCTTTTTCGAAAAGATCCTCGGCTACATAATAGCGGGCATAGTCAGATGTATACTTATCGCTGGATTGCGATAAAGCAGATAATGAGATGAAGAAGAAAAGAAGAACACTTACTCTTAACATAAACACCAAATTGTGCTCAAACGAGACGTATTAGTCCACCTGGCTCTAAGCTTGTAAAGTTAATTGTGTTAAGAAGGGGGAAGGGAAGGGGGGCAGTAAAGTTATAAACGCAATCCTGTTCAAATTATTGCAATGCAAATGGGAGGCCATACTT
>CAZCAD010000540.1:307-1842 GCA_964496525.1 uncultured Flavobacteriales bacterium
CAGGCGGATCAGAATCTCTTTGAACAAAGCACTTCGTATGTTCTAAAAGATTCCGGATCGGGGTCCGGAATGACGTCTCTTAATGGAGTCGCTGTTAATAAATATCCCACTTTATAATGGAGCGAATAGTTCCTTATCTCTATTTTTGACTAAGCGATGGAAAGCTCAGATAACATATTCTGGATCAAGGACGGTGAAATTTACCAGAAGGATATTTTGATTTTGAAAGATGTCAACATTCATCTGGAAAAAGGTGAGTTTGTTTATCTTATCGGAAGAACCGGCTCCGGAAAAAGTAGCTTGCTCAAAGCTTTGTATGGTGAGCTGCCACTGGGAGGTGGCGAAGGTATGGTTGCGGGATTTGATTTGCAGAAATTAAAGCGAAAAGAAATTCCTTTTCTCAGAAGAAAGTTGGGCATTGTATTCCAGGACTTTCAGTTATTACCCGATCGTAACGTCGAACAGAATCTGATTTTTGTAATGAAAGCTACTGGTTGGAAAAACAAAAAAGAGATTAAAGAGAGAGTTGATGAGGTTTTGAAACTAGTCGACCTCAGCGAGCAAGGAACGAAGATGACGCATCAATTATCGGGAGGTGAGCAGCAGCGGGTGTCAATTGCCAGAGCCTTGGTCAATAAGCCTGAGTTTATCCTGGCAGATGAGCCAACCGGGAATTTAGATCCTGAAACGTCAAAAGAAGTGATCGCCGTTTTAATGGCCATTTCCAAAGAAGGGACTTCGGTTCTGATGGCGACACATGACTTATCCATTATGGAACAATTTCCTTCCAGAACAATAAAGGTCGAAGACCAAACTGTGGTCGAATTGAACCCGATGAATGAGTTTGATCCCTTTCAACAGGTAAAATTTGAGTAATTTAGATTAGATGAAAGCAATTTTCTACATATTATGCTTAGGCCTATTGTTCTCTTGCGGAGACAGTTCGGTAGAAGGCGAAACTGATCAGGATTCGAACACCGATAGTACTGAAACAACTGATGAGGTCCTAGAAGATGAGGTAATCGAGCTTGCAGAAACTTCGAACTTAACTTGTCCCAAATGCGGTTTTGTAAAGGAAGAAGAAATGCCTACAGAAGTTTGTCTCCTCAAGTACGATTGTACAGACTGTGGCGAGGTAATGACACCCGACCAAGGTGATTGCTGCGTCTTTTGTACTTATGGCGATCACAAGTGCCCCTCCATGCAGGAGTAAGTAATGAAATCCCTGATTTTATTGAATATGATTCATTCTCTCATGAGCGGAAGAGGAATGGCGATGACAATAATCGGATGGGGTTCGGCCATTCTATTAATCATCGGCCTCATTATTCTTCTAAAGCGCCGGAATAGAAAATCGGAGTAGTTGTCACTTACAAGCGAGCTTGCCATCCACAATCAATTCGGAGCAGGGCGTTTGCAGTTCAACCATCTTCACCTTATTCTTCTTCGGATAGAAAATATAATATCTTGGAATATTCGATCCCTCCGTATCCGTCTGAGAATCCAGTGAACAATCATAGTCATTACCTTCTAAA
>CAZCAD010000541.1:0-1841 GCA_964496525.1 uncultured Flavobacteriales bacterium
AGGCAGGGCGAAGAAACAGGGGGTTCCTTCGGCAACGCAATGCTTTTTCAATTCCGTCACCGAATTACGAAACACTTACAGAAATGACAACGTTCTTAGTATACATTAACAATGATTTCCACGAGATCCCATCAAGCCAAGTAATTATGAAACACCTGCAATGATTTGATATAGGCTGCCTCAAAAGCATCGTAATCCAATCCGGTATCAATCCCTTTTTCCTCGCAGTACTCTTTCAAATTTACGGTTTTCATATTTCCTGTCAAATCGTCGTCATCGGCCATAGGGCAGCCACCCAATCCCAGCATCACGGTATCAAATCGGCGGCATCCGTTCGTAAAGGCTGTGGAGATTTGTCCGTACCAGTCCCTATAGGTAGTATGCAGGTGAAAGCCAAACTCTATGTCAGGATATTTGGGAACCACCCGTGAAAAACACGCTTCAATTCCGTCCAGGGTAGAAACGCCGGTTGTATCCGACAGTGGAATGATTCGCACTCCTAAGTTGTATAGGTCATCGGTTGCTTTTTCAACAATATCTACATCCCAGGGATCTGCGTATGGGTTACCAAATCCCATGGAGATATAAACCACGAGTTCTTTACCTGATTTGGTGCAAAGCTCCATCATTTCAGCAACCCGTTGCAATGAGCCAGCCTCGTCTGAGTTTACATTTCGTTTCAAGAAGGTCGGAGAAATTGAATGCGGATAGCCTAAATAAGAGATCTGCTCGAATTTGCACGCATCCTCCGCCCCTCTGGTATTTGCAACAATGGATAGTAGCTTTGTATTCGTTCCTGATAGATCGAGCTGATTTACTACTTCAGCGGTGTCTTTCAGCTGAGGAATTGCTTTTGGTGAAACAAAACTTCCAAAATCAATGGTGTCAAAGCCCACTTTCAGGAGAGTATTGATATAATCCGCTTTAACCTCAGTGGGGATGAAGTCGGGCAGGCCTTGCATGGCGTCTCGGGGGCATTCTATGATCTTGACCATTGTTGGGATACGAAAGTAGCAATTTAGGGGTTCTTATACCCTCAATTTTCAGGGTCAATCTGTTTTGATACCTAAAACCTTGTACTCAATAATTACAGACTCCTGAGATTCAATGGAAATACACTTCACTTTCACCGAATAGGTAGCTTCCTTTCTTCTGGTATCCTCAGCCAGACGGGGCTCCCAAATGATCCTGTTTTCTTCCTTTCCACATATATTCACAGAAGTGTAGCGGTCATTTACTCTCATTTGAACACTGATAATCTTTAGGTTGTCGCGATACAATCTGAATGACCACCGATCATAGATCAAGTTATTAGGAACATAGTCAACGGGTGGCCAACAGACAAATTCCGGTTCTTCTTTTACTCCATGTTTTCTCTTCCGTTTTATTTTTGAACCGTGAATATTTAGTGCCATGGACGAGTTGGTAGAACCATGCCCTATTGCCTTTAAATAATAGTATAGAATATTCTGCCTATGACCTACCATCTTATTGTTATCTCCATCATCCCTCATTTGTCCATATAATCCCCAATGCGAATGCTGGTTCAAACTTAAATTCGATGTTGCCCCCTTAGCGCCCAACTCAGTATAACAGCTCCAATCCGGGGTGGGCGTGTGGCTTAATTTTCCACTAGCCGCCATAATTAACGCTGCTGCCTGGCTTTCTTTGTTAAGAGAAGCATCAAAGACAATGTCATCCGGAACACCAGCCAGCCTTCGCATGTAATTCACACCCTGTAGTACTTTTGCGGAGGATAAATCCGATACAGTTCCCGGATCACATTTCTCCAAAGATCCTGTCCAGTTCAACTCTTCCGTGCTTACAAAACTCCTCATGTA
>CAZCAD010000542.1:0-1837 GCA_964496525.1 uncultured Flavobacteriales bacterium
CCGTTTTTCCACTCATCGGACTCCATGGCAAATTCTGCGCCACCCGCAGAGGAAATAACCGTAGAACCGGTTCCCTTTCGAAGGTCATTAAATAACTCACTGGCTACGCGTGACGGTGTTGCCAAGCTCGCATCTTCCTTTACTGCTGCACCAACGGATCTAAAGGAAATGTCGTCCGATTCGTTTTCGTCTTCTTCTGACGCTTCAGCAAAGAAAACATCCTCCTTGTCAATTTCACCTGAATGACAAGTATCCATAATCAGGATCTTCTTATTGGCTTTGATTCCGTCCATAAGACCCTCCAGTTTTTCGTAAGCCAACCCATTGACCGAAGGGTTGGTAAAGTCCATGTCATACGTACCGAAATAATAATCGAAGTTATTGTCAAGTACGCCGTGACCGGCTACAAAAATGAGAACAATATCATCCGGTTTTGAATTTTTAAGGAAGTCGTGAACCCTTTCGATATTCTCGGAAGTCACCTCCTCATCGTAAAGAGATTCACTGTAAACGTTGGTATAAACCACCGAATCAGCAGAGAACATGGTAATTAAATCCTTGGCATCCTTTACCGCATAGTTCAAATTATACTTCGGATTTTTATAATTAGATGTTCCAATTGTCACCAGGTAAAGATTTTTCTCCGGTGCCTCTCCCGACTTATCGACATAAAATGTCTGTATCAGGCTTTCATATCCTCTTGAATTTCTGCAAGAAACTTGAATTTTATTGGTGCCGTGAACGAGTCCGATGTCCTCAGTTCCACTATGGGAAGTTCCGCTTACCGCTTTTCCTTTTTTTCCATAAATCGGCACATTGTTGACCCAAATATTATAGGATTTCAAACTACTTCCATCGGTAAAATCAAAAGATACGTGCACCGTTGCATCTTCCGTAGCCCCCGGAATGTCAGTTGTATTGTTAACAGTTGATGTTGGAATATCGGAAAGCGTCACTTTTGTCGCTGGCTCCAAGCCCAATTTTTTGATTCTCTTTTGATAAGCCATTTCATAGAGTTTCATCAATTCTTCATCCTTGCATCCCAAATTTCGTAAAACAATATCGGGCCGGTTAAACACGGCATCGAACTGTTCAAATGGAAAAGCCTTGTTACCAATTCGGTATGTGACCAAATCATACCCTTCCTTTGAAACTTTGTAGAAATTATCGCTGGTTTTAAATATGTAATTGTCACCATCCGCGACAAGAAGAGCCTCCTCTTTTCCTGTTTTTGGATCAAGCAAAAGAAACTGTCCGCTCTTCAAGGTAATACCCACCTTACCGTTAGTGCTAATCGAAATATTCGTAACCTGCTTAGGCTTAACACGGATACTTTTTACAACTTCGCCGGTGAAGATATTTTCGAAATACAAATAACCCTCGAAGAGCGTGATTGCATAATCGCTCGGTTTATCCATTGGAGCCGAGCGTCCTTGAATTTTCAATTTTTCAGCACCTAATTCCTCCCAGGCCGAGGTATTGAATTTTTGGATACCCAGCATTGTTTTGACAATCATGTGCGAACCGTCACTGCTGAAGTTGACGAATGCGCCTTTTACATATCCTAAATTGTCCGGAAGGGTGTTTTGGAAAACAACATTCCAACTTGAAGTACTGTAAACAAAGGTCTTTGATGTATTGAAACAGACGGCCAAATATTTTCCATCGGGAGAAAAGGCCAGTGAATTAGCCTCATACATAAACTTCAACTTTATCGCTCGATTGTTACCTTCATTAATTTTGGGAGCTTCTGTATTCAGATCGTCCATAAACTCACCGCTCTCCAAGTCGATAATAGATACTGCCTGATCACCTGAGCCAAGCACGGCCAAATATT
>CAZCAD010000543.1:0-1825 GCA_964496525.1 uncultured Flavobacteriales bacterium
CGCTATGTATCTAGACATCAGCTTTTTATCTTAAAATCGTGTCAAACCCAAGAGGTGGAATTAATGCTTGGCGAAGTGCTGGACTTGATGTGAAATTCGAAAATTAATTAATCCAACCGCCAATCAATAGACTCTTTTCAGCTACTTTGTTTTCAAAATTGCGGTATTTCTTTTCAGGATTTGTTAGATTCCCGAAAGTGCATAATTTTCTTTACGGAATTCCTCTTTCCTTTTTGATCTTATCATAGGCATCCTGTACTTTCAGAAATTTCTCTTTTGCTGCGGCAATGTGTGCATCTCCTAACTGGGCTACTTTATCGGGATGATATTTAATCGCCATTTTTCGATAGGCTTTTTTAAGCTCACTTTCTGTACAATTCTTCTCAATTTCCAGAATTTTGTAGGCACTTTCGGTGTCCTTAACAAACATCGCCTTAATCGATTCAAAGTCTTTTACACTGATTCGAAGATAGTTGGCAATTGTTCCAATAACGTTTGTTTCACTTATGTCGACCCGTCCGTCTGACATTGCTATACCAAAAAGATAATGAAGTAATTGTAGTCTCATAGCATGTGGCATATGCGCTGAGATTTGTAAACATACTTGTCGCAAGGGAATGTCTTTCTGAAGTATATCACGCAACATCAACATCATTTGCGCGCTCCTATCAGCACCAAACTGTTTATGCAAATAACTCTTTACATAATTCAGTTCCGATTTCATTATCTTACCATCTGCGTTAATCACAGCGGCTGATAATACCAAAAAACTCATTTCAAAATCGCCAGAAGTTGTGGATCCAAGACTGCGGGCCTTACCATCTTTGTCAGTAATACCATCAAACATACTTCCAACAACGGCACCAACTATTGCCCCAATTGGACCTCCTAAAACAAAGCCCAATCCGCCACCGATCCATTTACCGTATTTTCCCATTTTGCATTTTTGGCAAATATAAAAAAAGAGAGGTGAACACCGAACACCGAACACCGAATTATGAATGATGAAGTGAATTTCGAATTAGGAGTGATGAAGTGAATCCCGAATGATGAATGATGAAGTGAATTCCGAATGATGAATGCCCCTAAACAGTTCTTTGATAATGAGATTGATTAACCAGTCTAAATTTAAAAATGGTCTGCAACACCCATTTAAACACCATACACCCAAGCACTTCATAATTCATCATTCATCATTCCATTCGGTGTTCGGTGTTCGATGTTCGATGTTCGGTGTTCGAAGTCCTGTTCATTTTAGCATGATTTCATTTCATATTCTGCCAGATTTTTCTATTTTAGGGTTCTGATAATTACCGATTGGTAAAAAGCTATACCATTATACCACCCCCAATTCCGTCTGCTGGAGTTTATTACTTCACAACTGATCTGGATGTAAAGTACGAAGTAAGGTTTGGCAGAAGGCAACACGATCTGCTTAGTGCTACAATTGTATTCGGTGTTTTGAATGAAGAATATGAGGGAGAAGAATACGTAGTAACGAATAAAGGAGACGTATTCCGGGTAATGGCTACAATTGAAGAGATCGTTAATATTTTTAAGAAAGAACATCCCAACATCAGATCTTACGAGTTTACCGGAGAGCCAGCTGGTAGCGAATCTGAAAATCTTCCGACAAAAAGAATTAGAATGTATAAGAGATATGCAGAGCGTATCTTTCATGATGGCTGGAACATCAGGCAAAACAGCAACAAAATTATCGTTACGCGACCCATGTCGCAATCTTAATCAATGGATTTTAAAATAGTATCAGATTTTGATCCAACGGGAGATCAACCCGAAGCTATCGACCAATTATACAAGGGTC
>CAZCAD010000544.1:0-1811 GCA_964496525.1 uncultured Flavobacteriales bacterium
GGTTCTTTTTCATCAAGGAAAAAGAACAGAACATAATAATAGCAGCTTGTCTTCCCTATTTTCTGAGGCTTAATTCAACAACCGAGGCCACTAAAGGGAAGTCTCCCCGGTAGGCAAGGTTTAGGGTTTGTATTTGCGATTTGGAATTTGTGATTTGACAAGATTGTGTATTAATTCACTTAAGAATCCCATACATCCTTAAATTTTATTCAAAAATTTGTCATTCAACAATTCAACAATTGAATACCTTTGCGAACTTATGGAACATCAAATTAAAACCTCCTGGAAGCAGGATATGCGCCTTACTGCCGAAACTATGGGCGGATTAATCGACATAGACTCGAGTGAAGAATTCGGGGGGACTCAGGGGGGCATCCAATCCAAGCCACTGATGCTCGTCTCACTTGCAGGATGTACATCTATGGATGTGCTTTCCATTCTTGGTAAAATGCGCATTGAGGTAGCGGATTTTGAGGTCGAAGTGACGGCCTTACTAAGCGAGGAGCATCCAAGAATTTATAAAGAAACGCATATAATTTATCACTTTGCAGGAGCAAATCTTGATAAAGAGAAGATTGAAAAGGCGGTTGACCTCTCATACAGTTCCTACTGCGGTGTAATCACGATGTTCGGAAAATTTTCAACCGTTACCAAAGAAATCCGTTATAGATAGTAAGAAAGGTCTGCCAAAGCCCGATTCAAAGGACTTTATCTATGTTTTGGAGGACTTGAGCGAATTGTTTGAAGCCTTAAAAAAGTTTCACCGATTTTTTTTGTAATTTAGGATCACGACACCAATCCTACGAAATTTTGACACTATGAAAACTTTTACCCTATTTTTATCATTATTTTTACTTGGATCGACTGCTTATAGTCAATCTTGCGTTCAACAGCTATTTGATATAGCGCCCGGTAGCGAAAACTCTATTCCGCTTGAAATGATTGAGTTTGGAGGAGTCCTGTATTTTGCAGCAAATGATGGTGCAACCGGATCTGAACTTTGGTACTACGATGGAACATCTACTGCCCAGGTTATGGATATTCGACCCGGACTTTTTGGCTCAAATCCAACGCAGTTTACTGTAGCCGGATCATTTCTTTATTTTGTATGTAATGACGGTACCAACGGAACTGAACTATGGAAGCATGACGGTGTTATGCCGGTTTTATGTGCAGACATCAATCCCGGCTTTAATCATTCTTATCCGAATTCACTAACTCCGCTTGCTTCGGCGCTCTATTTCTCGGCTGAAGATGGAGTTAATGGTAATGAACTTTGGTTTTATAATGGAACGACAGCCGTTTTGGCCGCTGACATTAATCCAGGAGCCGGTGGATCGGGTATTACCGAAATTGTGGTAGAAGATGCTGACCTTTATCTTATTGCAAACGATGGGATCAGTGGTCAAGAGTTGTGGTTTTATGATGGAGGAACTGCTTCTTTATTAGAAGATATTAATCCAGGCTCCGCCGGATCTGACCTTGCTGATCTCAGTGTTGTTGGAACGACGGTGCTGTTTAGGGCTAACGATGGAACAAATGGCATGGAATTGTGGTCAGCGAATGTTAGCGGTGCAACCATGGTTATGGATCTGAATCCGGGAGTGTCAAATGCCAATCCGTGGGAATTGACTGTAGTCGGAAGCACTCTTTATTTCAGAGCACTCGGTCCTATCGAAGGAATGGAACTTTGGCAATGGACCGGAGGAACAATGACGAATATTACGGATATTTACCCTGGGGCTCACCCGGCCAGCTCGGTGCCTATGAATTTGACAGCAGTTGGTACTGATCTTTATTTTGCCGCGCAG
>CAZCAD010000545.1:0-1808 GCA_964496525.1 uncultured Flavobacteriales bacterium
TTAAATGAACAGCCCTGAACGGTTAGGAACAAAAGCAGTAAAAACAGGTGAATATAATTTGATCTTCTCAAACGGTTAAAAAATAGTTCAAAAGTAAGCCTTTTGCTCGGATTACTCAAGCAACATTAATTCACAATTTGCGTATATTTACCGAAACGAGTGACGAATCGTTCCGATGGTCATCGGGGTTTGTACCTAAAAAAATTGAGATGAAAATAGTTGGAATTGTAAGTGTGATGGCAATTGTGGTAGTGGGATTTTCCTCTTGTAAAAAGAACAACCAATGCAGCGCTTGGGCTGAAAAGGCGGTCGTTGAGAACTATATCGGCAGTGATAGTTGTGAGATTATTTTTCGTCTGGAAGAGAGCGGAGATAAGATAGATCCGACAAATCTCTCTTCATTTCCCTCGCTGACTTATGGGAACGGTGATTTGGTTTGGATTAGCTGGAAAAAGGTATCCGGTACCAGCCTTTGCGGTCTTGGAGATGTCGTAAAGATCAAATGCGTTTCTGACCGACCATTTTAGTATCCATTATTTTATCAGGATTTGATCGGCTTCTAAATAGAGCGTGGCCTTGCTTTGTTCAGAACTGAAATCAAAGGAAAACATTTCAGAGGTATAAATCACCATGCCTCCGTAGCTGTTTGTAGAATCCGGATAGAAGAGATAAAGATCAATTTGAGTTGGGCCTTCGAGCATTCTCAATGTAAATCCATTCTGAATTTGGTCCTCGGTCAAGTTCCCATCATCTGAGTTAAATATCATTGGACCGTCAACGCTAAGTTTCATCGGATAGTTTTTCGTGATAATACTTTCGTCCATTTTAATGAAACAATCAAATTTTAGTTCTTCCGTTTTTGTAGCTGAAAAAGCGGTAATAGCGTCTGAAACGGCTCTCCAATTATCAACCCAATCGTCCTCAATAAAATAACTTCCTGAATTGTAAACGTCGTAATATTTACCATCTATGTTGAGCCGAATGCTCACTCCGCCGCGATCATAAACTTCGCCTTCCGATCTTATCTTAATTCTATCAAATTGATTGTCACGAATAACTTGATACAATTCCTTCAATTCTTCATCCGAAGTTTCAAATAGAATATGCTTCTCATTTCCATTCCTCCGATAATCCCAGCTTGACGAATCTAAAGATATAAATATGGATGTACTCAAATCCATCATTCCGCCTCCATCGCTCCAACCGATTTCAATCTCTTTGGGTGATTTTGGTAAGGAAGAAGAATCATTTTCATTTCCATCGCTGGTCTCTCCCACGGTTCCGTCCGAGCAACTTGTTGCCAGCAGACAGCAAAGTGATAGTGCAAAAAGAATTCTCATTTAATGCGTAATCCGATTGTTAACTTAGTACGGGATCCTTTAGAGCAACAAGTTTATTTCCATCTAAAACCGGAATGACAGGCGCAATATTCGGAGTCAGACAATATTTAATGTCCTCATTCAATTTCAAATTAATTAACCTTCTCCGGTGAGAAGAAGATTTCAAATATCCTAAAATATTGTCTTTTGCACTCAGAAAAAGGTACTTGGCGGCAATAGAAGAATCTTCAATCGATCTGTACTTACCGGTTGACAGTAAATGATCCGAGATGGCACCTGCGCAAATGGTATCTTCAAGGTTAAACTTGTTTTGCCATCCGGAGCATAAGCAAAGCACATTTTTATCTTGTTTCTCCAACCAGACCTTTAGGACGTCGAGATTGGCAAGAGCCCCTATTACTACCTTTCCCGAATCTTTCGCAATGTTGATGGATTGGATGTGAGTTATCTCTGGACCAGTGGCCGCTG
>CAZCAD010000546.1:0-1804 GCA_964496525.1 uncultured Flavobacteriales bacterium
CGTTATTAATTATACGAATAATGATAAATTATTCATTCAGAGATCTTTGTCTCCGGCAAAAATTAGTAGTATTGAGATAAATGAAGATGAAAATAGAGCTGATGTATATCTGAAACCGGATCAAGTTTCTTTGGCGATTGGAAAAGGAGGACATAATATTAAACTTGCCGGAAGGCTCACAGGATTTGAATTGGATGTTTATAGAGAAGGAGCTGAAGATATCGAAGATGTGGATCTTGATGAATTCAGCGATGAAATCGAAAGTTGGGTAATATCTGAGTTGAAAGCTATTGGATTAGATTCAGCTCAATCTGTTCTTGAACTGGAAAAAGAAGAGTTGTTGAAAAGAACTGATCTTGAAGAAGAGACTATCGAAGATGTGGTTCGGGTGTTAAAATCAGAATTTGAATAGAAACTTATAACACCGAGTAAAAAAAAGGCGTAAATAATAAGAATGGCAGGTAAAAGGTTAAATAAAGTAGCGAAGGAATTTAATATCAAAATATCCACGATTGTAGATTTTTTGGCCACATTGGATATAGAAATTGACTCTAAACCGAACACTAAGATCGAACTGGAGGTATTAACGGTATTGGAAGAGGAGTTTGCTGAAGATAAAACGGCGAAAGAAAAATCACAGAGTACAACAATTACAAGCGAGAAGAGAGAGTCTATTTCATTGCAAGACTTAAAAAAAGAGGAAAAAACGGAGGAAGTTGACGAGGAAATCGAACCTATCGATAAAGTGGTGAAAGAAGCAGTTCAGGAAAAAAGTGAAGTAAAAGTTGCTGTTGTTGGTAAAATTGACCTGGATACACCGGGTAAATCTAAAGCGAAAAAAGAGACTAAATCATCGGACAAGGACGGTGATGCCGAGAAAAACGATGTGCCTGTCGCCGACGCTGATACTAAGGAAGAAACGACAACAGACGAAAAAACTGCAGACACCGATACAGACGAGGAATCTGTTGAAACTATTAAGGTAGATCGAAATAAACTTTCAGGGCCGAGGGTGGTAGGCAAAATTGATCTGCCAACAGCGAAGGAAACAACCGAAGATCCAAATAAGAAAAAGCGTAAACGAATTAAAAAAGTTAATGTTGAAAAACAGGCGCAGCAAAATACGGGTATCGCCGCTGGTGCAAAAGGAAAAAAAGGCAGAAGAAAAGAAAAACCTCAAGTAACAGATCAGGAGATTCAGAAAGAAATTAAGGAGACGTTGGCCAGATTACAAGGAGGTGGTAAAAGTAAAGCGGCTAAATTTAGAAGAGAGAAAAGGGATCACGTCGCAGAAAAAAGAGCCCAGGAACTTGAGCAGGAGGAACTTGAAAAAGGGATTTTAAAACTGACAGAATTTGTAGCAGTTTCTGAGCTTGCTACAATGATGAATGTGTCGGTAACAGACGTTATAGGTGCCTGTATGTCACTGGGAATTTTTGCATCGATCAATCAAAGACTCGATGCTGAAACGATTCAGTTAGTAGCTTCTGAGTTTGGGTATGATACTAATTTCGTCAGTGCTGAACTTCAAGAATCTATTTTAGTTGAAGAGGATGATGAGAAAGATCTTGTTTTAAGGCCTCCTATCGTTACCGTTATGGGTCACGTTGATCACGGTAAAACCTCCCTGCTTGACTATATTCGTATGGCAAATGTTATTGAAGATGAAGCCGGCGGAATTACACAACATATTGGTGCATATTCGGTTAAGACTGAAGAAGGAAAAATCATCACATTTCTGGATACACCAGGTCACGAAGCCTTTACAGCTATGAGAGCCAGAGGTGCTCAGGTAACTGATGTT
>CAZCAD010000547.1:0-1800 GCA_964496525.1 uncultured Flavobacteriales bacterium
TGTTAGCTAGTCCACAAATTATGTGAATCCTTATGATGATTGTGCAGATGCATTAGATATAACGGCAAATACGGAATATATTATTAACACCTCTAACGCTTCTGCGGACGGCGCATTGTGTTCGGGAAGCATGGAAAATAATATCTGGTTGACCTGGACATGTCCTGCTGACTGGGTAGGAGTTGCGTTCATCCATTTATTTAATCAAGATTGTGCTTGTCCAAATGGCACTCAGATGAGTATTTATACAGCAGGAACGGTCTGTACTCCTTCCGGAAGTCCAACATGCGAGATTGATTTAAACCCAAATAATTCAGACGATTTTTACGGAAGCTTTACGCCAACACCTGGAGTGACGTATTTGATTAATCTCGACGGTTATGCGGGATGTGCCTGTACCTTTAGCTTTTTGATTTCTACATCTAATGTTGCGGTTGTTCTTCCTATAGAGTTGATCTATTTTAATGGTGAAAGAGAGGGTGACGGTATTTTGCTTCAATGGGAAACAGCATCTGAATTGAACAATGATTTCTTTGCCATTGAACGATCAAACAACGGAAATTTGTTTCGAGAATTGGGAACTATTGCCGGAGCAGGGAACTCTAGCTATTCTACATCTTATCGATTCTTGGATTCCAACCCTGCACCGGGGGTGAATTATTATAGACTAAAACAAACAGATTTTGATGGAGAATATGTCTATGCACCTGTGATTTCTATTAACTGCACCCATGATCTCGAGCTTAGTATTTATCCAAATCCTTCTTCGGATTCCTTCAATGTTAGGTTTGGAGAAAGTTCGGAACCTCAAGGAATGATAATTATCCGTAACACTATCGGGCAAAAAGTACTATCCCAAGAATTTCTAAGTCATGAAGAATCTGTTAATATTCATGAACTCCCAGAAGGCATCTATTTTGTAGAATTATCGGTCGCAGGGAAGGTTTCAATTATCAAATTCACAAAGCAATAGTCGCTGACTTTTAGGTTTAATTATTAATGGATGCCAACTTAGGACCAAGTAAAATGCATAGCTGCTGTTCGCTGGACGGAGCCGACACTCAGCACGGAAAGTTCATCGAAAACCATCTAATCGAAAACTGCTCGGACAAACAAGTCAGGAAATTTCACAAGTGGCCTGATGATTTTGAACAATCTGTTTCTTAGCTTTCGGAATTGACACAAACCGGAAAGTCGAACGGCCTATTCCCGATCGCGTTAGAGGATCTCCCTAATGCAGAGGCCAAAAATAATTGTCTATTTTTAGCAACAGAAAAAGCAGTTTGGCGAAGAAGTATAAATATTCTGTAATTGTTCCTGTTTATAACAGGCCTGTTGAAGTAGATGAACTCTTATCAACGCTGACTGAACAGACTCTTAAGGAATTTGATATTCTGATCGTTGAAGATGGATCTACTGAAGATTGCAAGGCGGTTGTGGATAAGTACTCAGATCGACTCGATATTAAGTACTTTTTCAAAGATAATTCCGGACCGGGCGACAGTCGAAATTATGGAATGGACAAGGCTGAAGGAGAATACATGGTCTTTTTTGATTCGGATTGTCTGATTCCTCCAAATTATTTTGAGGAGGTAGAGAAATTTTTGGCGAAACAACCACTGGATTGCTGGGGCGGACCGGACGATGCACATCCCTCCTTCACAACTATTCAAAAAGCCATCAACTATTCGATGACATCGATAATTACGACCGGTGGAGTACGTGGCAAGGATAATAAATTGGATACGTTTCAGCCACGAAGTTTCAACATGGGGATTTCCCAGGAGGTTTATAAAAAAG
>CAZCAD010000548.1:0-1791 GCA_964496525.1 uncultured Flavobacteriales bacterium
GTAACCTCATCAAACATCTCGATCATCAAGGCACATGTTTCAATTGGTGCTTCATACCAGTAATATCCCAAATGAAAATCTTTCCAGTACATTCCAAATTCCTCATGATGAATTGATCTGTCCTTCAATGATTTTACAATATCCGTAGATAGTTCCTTCATATCCAAACGATGAGAGGCCAAGGCGATCATACCTTCGGCATAGATATTAAAGTTCAGCCAAAATTTTGTAGCCTGGTCCTTATAATAACCCACAGCTTCTAAGGTGTTTTTGTTCATATTCAAATCAAGGAAATAAGATCTCGCATATAGATATTGAATCTGGGTATATCCAATATGTTGATTGATCAAATAGTTCGGATCCCATTTTTTCGCCAATTTATAATCACGATAGATCTCGCCATCTAAATATTCAACACCTTTTTTTATCATTTTCCATGTCTTTTTATTTTCCTTGACATCTTTTATCCCTAAATGATCGAGGTGTCCCATTCCGGTAATTATATGTTGGGTGATATATCTGCTCTCTTTCATTCCCGGAAACCACGGCCACCCTCCGTTGGATGATTGAGCTTTGATGATCTTACCCAATGCCTTGTCCAGTTCTTTAGTCATTCTTTCCATATCCAGAAGAATTGCCAGATTTCGCTTACTTTGTTCCTCGTTTTTAGCATCGAGTACCCAAGGTGTTTCCTCAAGCATCAATGATTTTAATTCCTGATTTTTTTGAAGATTTGATAAAAAGGCTTCTGGTGAATTTTCACCCCAATCTTCGATCACTTTTTTGATTTTCGGATTTGAATTCATGATATGAGATGCAATTGCATTTGAGTAATATCGTGTAAAAGTCTGTTCGGTACACTCGTAAGGATATTCCATCATATAAGGCATCGCCTGGATAGCATACCACGCCGGATTTGAAGTAAATTCGAGCGTATAACGATGGTGTCGGAGTGTTTTACTTTTACCCGAATTAACAAGTTTTTCGAATTTAAATACTTTGGTCTCTTCACCACGAATTGGCAATGGCATAGATTCCGTTACCATCATTCGATTTGAAAGGATTGGCAGGACATTTTCTTCTCCGTCTGAAAAATTACCGGCAGCTGCCACTATTCTGTACTTAACCACGCTTATCTGATATGGAACATTGATTGTCCATGAAACTGTAGTGCTTCGTTTTGAGCCAACACTAAAGTCCAGTTGTTTTCCTTTATGTTTAAAATTTGCATCAAGAGGTTCATCAGTAAACGGATCGATGAGGTCCAATTGAACCCTCCCGACCAAACTATCTTCCGATATATTTGAAATCTTGGTAGAAATAGTTATTTCATCTCCCTCTCTTAAAAAACGTGGAGCGTTCGGTACAACCATCAAGTCTTTTTGAGTTACCACCTCCTCTTGGATCGTTCCAAATTTTAAATCTTTTGTATGTGCTAATCCTAGGAATCTCCATTTGGTCAAAGATTCAGGAATTGTAAAAGTGATCTTAATATTTCCATTATCATCTGTTTTTAACTGTGGATAAAAGAATGCCGTTTCGTTAAAATTGGAACGTGCTGATATATTCGAAAGATCAACCTGTCTATCCAACTTGCCGGAACTTTCTTTGCCCTCACCACCGCCTGTGCCTTTTGAACCTTCGAGTATTCCTGTACTGCCTACAGGTTCGTTGGACTGTCGTAAATTGTCGGATTCTTCACTGATTTCGGTCGAAAGCATATCCATTTTGTCCTTATTCTTTTTGCCTGAGTCCTCACCGGTACTGGTACTAAAACTGACCGAAGAGTCC
>CAZCAD010000549.1:0-1785 GCA_964496525.1 uncultured Flavobacteriales bacterium
ATTTGAGTCCTTCGATAACAAAGAAAAATGGATTCCTGAAAATATTGAGGGCGGGACCTTCGTATTCGTATGGATATTAAAGTTTACGCCCGATGGTGAAGAAGAAAGAAAGCATAAAGGTCATGTGACCGTTCTAAAATAAACATGATGAAGATTCTAGCCCTTCTACTATTCTTAATTTCCTTTGGTCCATTCGCTCAGGAGGAGCATCTAGTAGCAAATCATTCAGACAACGATAGTCTTGTTTTTTTTATGGCTAATATCTGCGCACCCGATTGTGACTGGCACCCGTGCTATAAACTACGACCGACCTTTGCAGCTACGAGTAAAATCTCCAATTATAAGTTCAAAGTTTATAATCGTTGGGGGCAAGTAATCTTCGAATCCACAGACCCCAAAGAATTCTTTCCATGCATGGATTTTGATGATGGCACCTATGTCTGGTCTCTTAAATTTAATTTGGATGATGAGGAAGAGTCGAGAAAACACAATGGTCACGTAACAGTTTTGAAATGATAAAATATTTGATCGCGTTTCTTATGTCCATTTCTCTCTCCGCATTTGCACAGAATGAGGGACCACCGTCAGCCGATGATTCTGAAAAGGATTCAATTTTATTTTACATCCCTAATGTTTGCTCCGGCAGTGATTGCTATAGATGCGATAATTTTGCCCCGATTTTCTACATGGGTTTCAAATTTAGCGGCTATAGTTTTATCATTTATGACAGATGGGGTGAAATTGTTTTTGAGTCAATAAAACATAAAGATCAATGGTATTGCGAGGATTATTCTGCAGGGACCTATATCTGGGAACTGAAGTTTACCGAAATAAATGGTAAAATTCATAAGCATAAAGGTCATGTGACTGTTCTAAAATAAATATGATGAAGATTCCAGCCCTCCTACTATTCTTAATTTCCTTTGGTTCATATAAACATCGCAGGATATCCTCATCCTGCGGAATGGGCATCGCAGGATATCCTCATCCTGCAGAACCCAGCACTCAAAGAAAAGCATCGCAGGATATCATCATCCTGCGGAATGGGCATCGCAGGATATCATCATCCTGCGGAACCGCCCAACACTAAAGCAACCACACGATATAAACAGCTCAACGATTGACCAGATCTCACACCAACTAGTTTAATTGTTCTTCTTATTTTTAACCCGTGATTCGTCCGGTCAAAATATCCGATGCCCAAGCCATCATAGAAATCTACAATCATTATGTGACGGATTCGGCCTGGACGCAAGAGTACGAACCCATTGATTTGGCAACTCAGGAAGAACGAATTAAAAAGTACTCAGCCAACTATCCTTACGTCGTGCACGAAGAAGAGGGTCAAGTAATTGGATATGCCTTTGCCGGAGAATTCAGATGGAAACCCGGCTACCGATTCACCGTTGAAACAACCATTTACCTCCACAAAGATCATCTCGAAAAAAAAATCGGTCGTGCCCTTTATACAGAATTATTAAAACGTTGCAAAGAGCAAGGCTTCCATCGCGCTATCGGAGGACTTACGCTTCCAAATGATCGCTCAGCCGTATTTCACGAGAAGCTCGGATTCATCAAAGTCGGTGTCTTTAGCGAGTGCGCCCAAAAGTTTGGCAATTGGCATGACATAGGCTTTTGGGAATTACATTTGGATGATGTCTTTTAGACCTTGATTCAAATCCTTTTCTCTGAATAGATAAGATTTAGTCCCTTTCCAAAGAGATGCAATAATTTTTCGAAGACGGCATTTCTTATTAAATTGAACTATGGTTCTGTCGACTTACG
>CAZCAD010000550.1:0-1771 GCA_964496525.1 uncultured Flavobacteriales bacterium
ACTTAAACCCCACCGGATTTATTTTGATCTCAAAATGGATTAAATCCAATTATTTAACCCCGATATACTTCTTAATCTCATTCAGCTTCATAAGAGCCTCCACAGGAGTAAGTGTATTGATATCGATATTCTCGATTTCCTCTTTGATCTGCATTAATACCGGATCATCCAGCTGAAAAAAGCTCAGCTGCATATTGGCTTCGGCAGCCATGGCCTTTGCTTCTTCTGTTAAATTGCTCGAATGACTTTTTTCCAATTTGAGTAAGATCAGATTTGCTCTTTCGAGAACTTCTTTCGGCATTCCGGCCATTTTTGCAACGTGGATTCCAAAGCTGTGAGCACTTCCACCCGGAACCAATTTTCGCATAAAGATGATTTTGTTGGCGATCTCCTTAACGGAAACATTGTAATTCTTAATTCGATCAAATGTGCTCGTCATTTCGTTGAGCTCGTGGTAATGTGTTGCGAACATCGTTTTTGGCCTTGCAATTTTATTCTGGTGCAAATATTCGGTAATTGACCAGGCAATTGATATTCCGTCATAGGTTGAGGTTCCTCTTCCGATTTCATCCAGGATAATTAAGCTCCTTTCTGATAAATTGTTGAGGATACTTGCTGTCTCATTCATCTCAACCATGAAGGTCGATTCACCCGAAGAGATATTATCGGAAGCCCCAACTCGCGTAAAGACCTTGTCGATCAATCCTAATTTAGCGGACTTGGCCGGAACAAAACTTCCCATCTGAGCCATTAAAGAAATCAAAGCCGTTTGCCGAAGTAAGGCTGATTTACCGGACATATTCGGCCCCGTTACCATGATGATTTGTTGACGGTCATTATCCAAAAACAAATCATTTGCAATGTACTCTTCTCCCAAAGGCAATTGATGTTCGATTACGGGATGACGACCATCTTTAACATCGAGAGCCAGCGTTTCGTTGATTTCGGGTTTGGAATAGTTATTCGTTTTCGCGATTTGAGCGAAAGAATGAAGGCAATCCAGTTTTGCCAATTGAACGGCATTGTGCTGAATCGGACTAATAAAATCGGCCATGGAAAAGACTAACTCAGACAGCAATCGACTTTCCAGCCGATGAATTTTTTCTTCTGCGCCCAAAATCTTCTCTTCATATTCTTTCAGCTCTTCGGTGATGTATCGCTCGGCGTTCACCAGGGTTTGCTTTCGAATCCACTCATCAGGAACTTTATCTTTATGGGTATTTCGAACTTCGATGTAATATCCGAACACATTATTGAAGGCAATTTTGATACTCGGAATTCCTGTTTTCTCAGCTTCTCTGTCACGAATTCCTTCAAGATATTCTTTTCCTGTATTCAGAATTGACCTTAGTTCATCTAATTCATTATTTACTCCGTCCGCGATTACCTCGCCTTTACCAATCGCAATTGCCGGTTCCGGATGAATTTCTTTTTCAATTCGATCTCTCAAGGCCAGACAAGGATTCAATTGATCGGCAATTAATGGTAATATTTTGGAATCAGCTGCGGCACAGGCTTCTTTAATTGGATCAATTGCCGTCAACGCTCGTTTCAACTGAACAATTTCTTTTGGATTAATCCGAGTCGTTGCAACTTTCGAAATGATTCGCTCCAGATCTCCGATTTCTTTGAGTTGAAATTCCAAAACCTCCTCAAAATCTGAATGATCACTGATATATTCGACGATATCCAACCGTTCTTGTATTGGTACAAGATCCTTCAAGGGAAGAACCATCCATCTGCGCATCATCCTACTGCCCGGTGGCGTTAT
>CAZCAD010000551.1:0-1769 GCA_964496525.1 uncultured Flavobacteriales bacterium
TCAGCAGAATCCAGACGGCGAAGAGCAGGTAATATTGTTTCTGCCAATGATAATCGGCGAAGAAAAGAATGACGACGAGGTAAAAAATGGACCCCAACTTATAAACCGGAGAAGCGGAAATCTCAGCGGCCATATTAATACCATTGGACATCAAATAATGCATATGCGCCGCGAAGCAGCAAATAACGGCAACGGAGAATATTTTAATTAGTGGATGGTAGTTGAACATGAGATCAAGCGAGAATACAATTATAGATCTACATGATTCAATCGACCTATTCCGTAATTCCTTTACGCATTAGACATTATAACAATTGGATTTGTATAGAGGTAAAAATTACTATTTTTTTGTTAGCCAAGGCATTTTTAATAAGCGTAGCCACAGCTACGGTTAGAGAAAATAACGCAAGCTAACGGAAAAAGAGTTTTTTTGCCATGCACATTCAGTTGTTATAATGTCTATTTAGTGTTTTATGGATTTCATTGACTTCGACCAAGGCCGCGGAACCATACCAGGGAACCAGTTCCATTTCAAGGCTGCCTGATTTAATTGCGGGATCTGTGTTGGTCAATTCCTCGGCTTCTTCCGTTGTAGCCACATTAAAAATGTAGAGACCTCTTACTTCCCCATCATTTAAAAATGGTCCGGCTAAAACCAATTTACCTTCATCGGCCATTTTATCAATATTCCGAAGATGGGCCATTTGAAGATCCATTGATTCGGCTGAATCCAGATCACGGTTGGGGCCTCTTTTGAGGTAGGCGATGACGTAACTTTTCATTCCATAATCGTCAGCTCCATATTTGGCTGCCTTTAAGGAATCATACTCGACTTCCATGATAGATGAACTATAAAATGAATCCGCAGAAGTATGAGAGACCAGAAATGCCACAGAAAGCCCGAGGGCGATTCCAAGTATTAAATTTTTCATCTGATTATTTTGGATTATAAAATTAGAACAATTCAGTATCTTTTAAAGATGTTAGTCTAGGGTTTGAGGATTGCAGGAAATTTCAAGACAAAAGTACTGCCGTTTATACCATCCACTTCCAGTATCCCGTTGAGTTTTTCAGCGAAAGAACTAACGAGCTGCATACCTAGTGTACTGCTGATCTCCACATTAAAATTATCGGGAAGACCTCGTCCGTTATCTTGAATACGGATGGTCATGGTTTCATCTGAGTGAAGGACTTCAACGAAAATTTCACCTCCTTTTTTTTCGAAAGCATGTTCAACGCTGTTCGAAACGAGCTCATTAATATACATGCCACAAGTAAGTGCCTGATCGACATTGAGATAAGCCTTTTCAATTTCGGTATTAATTGAAATATTTTGTTCCTTAACGGCTAAAATTTGGCGGATCTGTTGTACAATGCTCTCACAATACTCATGGAAATTAATTCGCCCCGAATCGCCTGATTTATAGACAATTTCGTGCAAGGCAGCCATCGCGTTAATTCGACTTCGACACTTAGTGAATGCGCTTTCGAGATTGGTTTCGTCTGAGAGCATCGACGATTGCAAATTCATTAGGCTGGAGATTATCTGAAGGTTATTTTTAACCCGGTGATGCGTTTCTTGCAAAAGCAGCTCCTTTTCCCTGACTATTTTTTTAAGTTCCTGTTCGTGTTCTTTCTGCTCTGTAATGTCCGAGTGAAGTCCAATTGAGCCGACAACTTTTTCATTTGCGTCCACAATTGGAGAGGCACTAATTTGCATCCATCTCATAGCACTATCTTTTCGCTTAATTTGCAATTGATATTCATCA
>CAZCAD010000552.1:0-1765 GCA_964496525.1 uncultured Flavobacteriales bacterium
AGAAGGCGAAGCTTCGGGAGGAACGGGATATGGCAGTGGAGGCTCTAAAAGAACCGGAGACAGTAAATCCAAAACGCCTGTGCTAGACAATTTTGGCCGTGACCTTACTTCAATGGCCGAACAAGATAAGTTGGATCCAATCGTTGGCAGGGTTAATGAAATTGAAAGAGTATCTCAAATCTTGTCCCGAAGAAAGAAAAACAATCCAATTTTAATCGGTGAACCCGGTGTTGGAAAATCAGCTATTGCTGAAGGACTCGCTTTAAGAATAGTTCAAAAGAAAGTTTCCAGAGTATTATTTGGAAAGAGAATCGTTTCATTGGACCTGGCATCTCTCGTTGCCGGTACAAAATATCGTGGGCAGTTTGAGGAGAGAATGAAGGCCGTTATGAACGAATTGGAGAAGTCCAGAAACATTATTTTATTCATTGATGAGATTCATACGATAATTGGTGCAGGAGGTGCTTCAGGCTCCTTAGATGCATCAAATATGTTTAAACCGGCATTGGCAAGGGGTGAGATTCAGGTAATTGGAGCAACTACCCTTGATGAGTTCCGCCAATATGTAGAGAAGGATGGCGCTTTGGAAAGAAGATTCCAAAAGGTATTAGTTGAACCTACCAATATCGAAGAAACGATAGAGATTCTCAATAATATTAAGGATAGATATGAAGATCACCATAGCGTAACCTATACTGATGAAGCTATTGTCGCTTGTGTTAAATTAACAGAGCGATATATGTCCGACAGAAATTTGCCGGATAAAGCTATAGATGCCTTGGATGAAGTTGGATCAAGGGTTCATATAACTAATATTAATGTGGCCAACGAAATCATTGTACTTGAAAAGAAGATTGATGATATCAAGGATGAAAAGGGAAGCGTGATCAAAAGTCAGCAGTATGAGAAAGCTGCAGAATTGAGAGATACGGAGAAAAATTTACAGGATGAACTTGACGTTGCACAAAAACGTTGGGAAGAAGATACAAAAACGCATAAGATAACGGTGACTGAAGCTCATGTAGCCGAAGTCGTGTCAATGATGACCGGTATTCCGTTGCAGAAAGTTTCAGAAACTGAGTCGAGCAGAATCGTCAATATGGGCGATGCTATTAAGATGTTGGTTATCGGTCAGGATCAGGCGATTGGTAAGGTTGTGAAAGCAATTCAGCGAAACAGAGCCGGGTTAAAAGATCCGAATAAACCCATTGGTTCATTCTTTTTCCTGGGTCCTACAGGTGTTGGTAAAACTCAACTTGCCAAAATCCTTGCTAAAACGATGTTTGATAGCGAAGAAGCACTGATCAGAATTGATATGTCTGAATATATGGAGAAATTCTCTGTCTCCAGGCTGGTAGGTGCACCTCCGGGATACGTCGGTTACGAAGAAGGAGGACAACTCACAGAAAAAGTAAGACGTAAACCTTACTCTATCATATTATTGGATGAAATAGAAAAGGCGCATCCTGACGTGTTTAATTTGCTCCTTCAGGTTCTTGATGACGGACATATGACTGACGGATTAGGAAGAAAAATCGACTTTAAAAACACGATCATAATTATGACATCCAATATTGGTGTCCGACAATTGCAGGACTTCGGTACGGGTGTTGGTTTTGGAACGAAAGCTAAAGCAGAAGCTGATACAGACAATTCTCAAAATGTAATTCACAATGCACTAAAAAAGGCATTTACTCCTGAATTCTTGAATAGAATAGATGATATGATCATTTTCAACGCATTGACGAAAGAAGATATTCATTTG
>CAZCAD010000553.1:0-1763 GCA_964496525.1 uncultured Flavobacteriales bacterium
TTCCGACCTCATCCCACCTTTCGCATATGGCTTCTAACTTTCCTAGCATAATCTTTTCAATTAATATCGAAACTCTCCGTGTGCAGTTTTAATTGTTAAGCTCTTTCCTTTTCCCGCTTCAACTCTTCCAATCACCTGTGCATCAACATTAAACTTATTCGAAATCTCGATTATATCTTGCGCATGATCTGGCCCTACATATAATTCCATTCGATGGCCCATGTTAAACACTTTGTACATTTCTTTCCATTCGGTATTGCTTTCTTTCTGAATCAAATCAAAAAGAGGCGGCACCTCAAACAAGTTGTCTTTGATCACATGAACATCCTTTACAAAATGCATAACTTTAGTTTGTGCCCCACCACTACAATGGACCATGCCATGAATGGCATTTCTTTTACGATCGAGCACCTCTTTTATTATTGGTGCGTACGTTCTAGTAGGCGACAGAATTAATTTCCCTACATCAAGTGAAACACCATCTAATTGATCTGTTAAGCCTCTTGAACCAGAATAAACAAGCTCATTCGGAACAGCATTATCAAAACTCTCAGGGTATTTTTCTGCCACAATTTTGTTCAAGACATCGTGTCTGGCTGAAGTTAATCCGTTGGATCCCATTCCGCCATTATATTCTGTTTCGTAGCTTGCTTGTCCGAATGATGCCAAACCAACAATAACATCGCCGTCCTGAATATTGTGATTAGATACTACATCTGATCTTTTCATTCTGCAAACCACAGTAGAATCTACGATAATGGTTCTTACCAGATCTCCAACATCAGCTGTTTCACCTCCGGTTGAATGAATATTGATACCATGTGCTCTGAGTTCAATCAGCAACTCTTCTGTTCCGTTAATAATGGCGGAAATTACTTCTCCTGTAATTACATTCTTATTTCTTCCAATTGTAGACGATAACAGGATATTATCAGTTGCTCCTACGCATAACAGATCGTCAATGTTCATGATCAAGGCATCTTGGGCGATTCCCTTCCATACATTAATATTACCAGTCTCTTTCCAATACATATAGGCAAGCGACGACTTTGTACCAGCCCCATCTGCATGCATCACAACACAATACTCATCGTCGTTACCCAAATAATCGGGTACTATTTTGCAAAATGCTTGGGGAAATAGCCCCTTATCAACATTTTTAATAGCATTGTGAACATCCGTTTTATCTGCGGATACTCCTCTTAAATTATATCTGGAATCTGTTGTCATTTCTATAAATAAAAAATCCCGCACAAAGGTACGGGATATATTTCTATTTGAATATCTTATGTCCTATTTAGTGTCTGGTCGGAAATAGAGGAATTTTACAAAATGATTTATTTTCGATGGGACTTTTGCTTTTATTAAGAAGTAGATGCCATATTATCAAACGATTAATAAAAGTGAAAAGATCGGGTCCCGACGCGTCGGGATTAATTTCAATGTATTTCCGACCAGCCACTATTTATCAGAACCCGAATCAGAATCCTCTGTGCCTGGTTCAGGATCTTCTGTTGGTTCTCCGCCATCCTCTGGGTCTGGTGTTGGTGTATCCTCCGGTGGTGGTGGCGGAACAAAATCTGTAGAAATTACGCTGAAAACTGTTCGTCTGTTTTTCTGATGGGCTGCTTCCTGTTCAACTTTTAGCTTAAGTTTATTGATATCTGCATCTGAGAATTTCAATCTAGACTCACCGTAACCCCTAGGCACCATTCTTCCTGTGGCAATTCCTTCTGAAATAAGATAGTCTACACAGCTTTTTG
>CAZCAD010000554.1:0-1760 GCA_964496525.1 uncultured Flavobacteriales bacterium
ACAATGCGGGCCACATCAATCCAGCCTATACCGGCATTATTCGAGTCGGAACCAAGGCTGGACTTAAGTGTTGCCCTGAACTGTTCGTCCAATTCCTCCTTGTTCTTTGAATTAATGTCTTCTAAATGCTCACCAATTCCTACCTTTTGCTCCGATGTAACGGGATTAGAAGCATAAAAAAAGTGTTTCCCTCCGTCGATAGCCATGGCAAATACTCCATTCTGGGTTCCACCTTTCTCCTCGCAGTGGTCGCATATATTCTGCATAAACTCAATTCCCACATGGAAAACGCGCTTGTTCTCGAACTCCTTCTCTTTATCCTGATTGCCTTCAATAATATTCATCAGCGGCCTCACCGTTGCCCTGTTGAAATCGCCCTTGAATAAAAACAGCGTCTTGTTGTTTTTTAGTACCTCATGGAACTCGACCGAGTCTTCAATATGCATGCTCTCGATCTCCTCACGCTCCGCTTCTTTGGAACCTATATTCAACTGGAGCATGAAGTGAAACTTTCCATTATCACGCTCCTTAAAGTCATATTGCAGGGTATGGTCCGACTTCCTGGCCATTTCAATCAGTCCCAAACCGGCTCCCCCTTTATCAGACACTTCACCATTTAGGAAGACATCCTTATAGTAGGCCCTCAATTCTTCCTTGTCGAGCGAATTCACCTTCTCCAGACTAGTTTCAAGAATTTTCTTTGTCGCAGTATCCACAACGTTCGAAGAGTATATCATCAACACCCTACCCCGCTGTCGTACGCCAAACATGCTGGCTTCATCCTCATCTACCGCTTCTGTATCGCCATGGCGGACAATATTTTGAAAACTTTCGGCTAATAAAAAAGAAATTTTCTTTCGGGATTTTTTCATATCCTCCTCGTTGATCACATTGAACTCACTGAGATCAATGATAACCGCTGTGAAGGCATCGTCAAACTTCCCCTGATACC
This sequence comes from uncultured Flavobacteriales bacterium, assembly GCA_964496525.1. Taxonomy (GTDB): domain Bacteria; phylum Bacteroidota; class Bacteroidia; order Flavobacteriales_D; family Crocinitomicaceae; genus JAKSBJ01. The sequence goes on from CAZCAD010000554.1 coordinate 953, forward strand.
AAATACTGAAATTATCAGGTAAAAGCGTCTGCGTAACGGGATTAAACTGTTCTAGATTCACCAGAGTCTAATTATAGCTGTTGAAAAGTAGTGAATTATAATAAATAAACAAATAGCTGGCACTGTATCACATTTAGATTGGTCGGCGATTGGATACCTTTAATGTTAATTTTGTTAGCATACATCTCCCAAATGAACCGATATCTTGGAACGATCGTTTTACTGATTTTATTCCTGGCTCCAGAGATGGCTATTGCCCAGGATGTCTTCAAGATACAAGGGAAACTGACCGATCCGAACACAGGTGTACCTATTATTGGTGCAAATATCATCCTGGAAAACACAACACTAGGTACTGTCTCTGACGAGGATGGAAAATACGAACTGAAAGCAGATGCCGGTAATTACACCCTCGTCATCTCCTATCTCGGATATGAGGAAATCAGACAGGAAATAGAGCTAAACAAGGATCTCAAGCTCAACTTTAAACCTAAATCCTCAAGCGTAACTACCGGGGAAGTTGTTATAACCGGCGAAGGAACCGGACTGGACGACGAAGCGGGAACCATCGAGTTAGCGAGAAAGGATCTCGACGTTTTACCGGATGTTTTAGGTGAATCGGACCTCATCAAGACCGTACAATTATTGCCGGGAGTGTCCTCTACCTCGGAGGGCCACTCCGGATTCTATGTCCGTGGTGGCGGCCCCGATCAAAATCTCGTCCTATTGGATGGTGCTTCGATCTACAATGTCTCTCACCTGTTTGGTTTCTTATCCATATTCAATACCGGTTCGATTGACAATATCA
>CAZCAD010000555.1:0-1740 GCA_964496525.1 uncultured Flavobacteriales bacterium
TGACCGGTGCCGAAGACTGGGCAAGTAGCGCCTCGTACAGGCTATTAGTTGATGACGACGGAATCTTTACTAATGCCACTGTTATCTCAGGTGTATATGTGGCAGGAGATGTCATATTTACGCACGATTTCAGCGGTACCCAAACATTCTTCACTTTAGCCGGTCAAACTTCACAACTCGAAATCGCATCAATTACTACCGGAGATTGGGACCAAATAACAACCTGGGATTGTACTTGCATTCCAACTGCAGGCGACAACGTGACCATTATGGAAACAGATAATGTAACCGTGGATGCTGCTGCGATGGCTGCAAATCTTACAATTAATACCACCGCCACACTCACAATGAGTACCGACGTTGATTTGCAACTTTTCGGAAATATGACGATTGAAGGTAACCTTGCCTTAACCGCCGGAGAAGTTTCGTTTGTGGGAACAGGATCTCAGACGGTCGATGGAGACGATCAGGCGATTGATTTGGCTTTCAATGATATTGAAATTGACTGTGGCGACGGAGTCATTTTTACAAATGCGACCCAATATGTTCTAAATGGTCTTTTATCACCGACTGATGGCCAAATGACAATTGATCCGACAGCTACCTTTGTGATTAACTCTACCTCAGCTACAACAGAAGGAAGAATCGGTCCAATTCCCGGCTCATTCGTTTTTCAGGGAGATTTCATAGTCAGAAGGTTTATCCCCGCCGGAGATGCAGATTGGAGAGAACTCTCAGCTCCTTTATTCGGAGTTACTTTGGCAGACTGGGATGATGACATATTTATCAGTGGAACCGGCTTTCCGGATGGTTGCGCATACTACGCTGATGGAAGCTGTTACTTTTCGGCAAGATACTACTCAGGGAATCTGGAATATAATATCACCTCTATTTCTTATGACCTTTTTCCCGGAGAAGGCTATAGACTGTGGTTGGCCGATGACATGACAACCTTGTCCGAAAAAACATTGGACTGTGAAGGAAGCGTTAATGAGCCGGCCGATATCCCGGTAAGTAATACAACCGGTTGGAATACCGTAGGTAATCCATACGCCTGTCCGGTTCTTTTCAATAATATGCAAAAGACTTCGCAGATCGGTAATTACTTCTATGTCTATGATGCCTCTACTGGGGCATATCAATGGTATGATAATTCCGGGGCAACGTCTGCAAGTATTCCGGCATTGGAAAATGGCCTATTGGCAATCGGTCAGGGATTTTGGATCAAAGCGTCTTCATTAGGAACCTTAACATTCAGACAAGTCGATAAAACGACGACTTCGACAGCAACTTATATCAGAATGTCTCATCAACCGGATGCTACACTTCAAATTACACTAAGGGAGAATGGAACGACCTACATGAGTAACATTGCATTTGAAGAAACTGTTGAAGCGGTTGATGGAATGGACTCATTGGATGTGAAGCACCTTACAACAGGCTTAGAGCTCTGTCCAACAGTCGCGATTGATTTAGGATCTGAAAAATGTCGTAAGCAGCATCTTGAAATCAGCAATAAAGACAAAAAATTCAATCTATTCACTAAGTTCCTGAACGAAGGATATTATACATTCGACATTCAAAATCTGGGAGGATTTAGAGATTACGGCAAGGTGTTGTTATTCGATTCTGAGACCAATGAATACATTGACTTGAAATCTGAATACAGTTATACCTTCTATTCGGATGTGGCAGAAAACAATCGATTCACGCTTTTCTTTAGCAATGATGCGAACGCAG
>CAZCAD010000556.1:0-1733 GCA_964496525.1 uncultured Flavobacteriales bacterium
TCAATGAGCTGGAAATTATTGAAGGGGTTCCGGAAGCATTGTCAATTTTCAACCGGCTATTTATTCGAATCGTCGTCGTGACAAATCAGCAAGGGATTGGTCGAGGAATGATGACGGTGGAAGATCTTGATCTTCTACATGGATATCTGCGAAATCATTTTGAAATGAACGGTGGCCGAATCGACCAATTTTACTTCGCACCCAACCTTGCGTCTGAGAATAGCCCTAACCGAAAGCCGGGCACAGGAATGGCTCTTCAGGCAAAGAAAGATTTTCCGGAAATAGATTTCAAACGCTCGATCATGATTGGTGATTCTGAGTCAGACATTGAATTTGGTATGAATTTGGGAATGAAAACCATTATGTTGAAAAATGCTCGTAACATTTCTTCGTCAGCTGATTATATTTTTGAAAATTTGCATGAGGTAGCTCAAACGCTCAATGTTGGATGAAATGAAGTTCCTTGGACTAATCATATTATTCGTTGCTTTTAATGGCTTTTCTCAGATCAATCAAAAAGATTCGCAAGGTCGAAAGCAAGGGGTATGGAAAAAACCGTATCCTCAAAACACGGTCTTTAAGTATATCGGGCAATTCAAGGATGACAAACCTCATGGCAAGTTTGTTTATTACTACGAGAGCGGTTCTGTAGAAGCAGTTATCCATTTTAAGCAGGGTACAGCAAAAAGCAAAATGTACCATGAGTCAGGCTATATGATGGCCAGGGGCAACTACTCGAATCAGAAAAAGGACAGTACCTGGATATTCTATGATGATAGGGGAATCGTCAGTTATCAAGAGGATTATATGGGTGGGAAATTACATGGTCAGCGCGTCGTTTATTTTGAACCTGTGGATGGACAGTATCTCGTAATGAAATTTTCGCATTGGAAGAATGGACTTCAACATGGCGATTATAAGAAATACCACCTCAACAAAAAACTCGCCGAAGAAGGCAAATGGGTCGATGGTAATCGAGACGGTATGGTCAAGTACTATTATCCAAGTGGAAAACAGTCTCGAATAGAGCGATACCAGTTCGGTGTAAGACACGGCTATTGGATATTTTTCAATCCTACCGGAGTGCAGGAGGGATACCATCTCTATTGGCATGGAAAACGCCTAAAGGGCGACGCTCTCAAGGCAAAAGAAGCTTATCTGAAAGCTCAGAAAAATAAGTAGGCCGACCATCCCCTGAACCCAAATTCGAATTAGGCTATAGAGATTTGATCTTGAATATTAAAATGTTATATTTGAGCAAAGGGTAAGTAAATGCCATTAATAATAGAAGGTTCCAAGAGAACGCCGTATATACAAGCTGATTTGGATAAAGGATTGATCACCATTTCGGGTATTTCTTTGCCTGAAAACCCCTACGAATATTACCGACCATTGAACGAGGCATTGGATGCTTATCTGGTTGAACCTAAACAAAATACGAATCTCGAATTCAGAATCGAATATTTTAATACAGGTTCTGCTGTTGTTCTTAGAAATCTGATCCAAAGGCTGCTTGATTTCCTGGGAAAAGATCACCTTCATTTGAAGTGGTATTATGAACGTGATGATCAGGATATTAAGGAAACGGCTGATGAGTTCAAGGCGATTTTTCCTGCTTTAAGCTTCGATCTGATCGAAGTGGAAGAATTTGAAGCAAATACTTAGAACGGGTTCTTAGGCTTCCAATCCTACATACACGACCTTCTTACTTTCAAAAAACTCCTCCTTAAAGT
>CAZCAD010000557.1:0-1701 GCA_964496525.1 uncultured Flavobacteriales bacterium
CCGAAAACAAAGAGTTTTGGACAATTAAAGGCAGGCATCTTCGAGGCATGGCCGAATATCGGGCAGAGTATTTGGAGAAGTTTAAAGCACTTGTTAAGTAATCGTTTTGCAAAAGCGTCCCGATAGAACACGGAAGAGCGACCCTGATTGACGAGCATGGCGAGGTCCGACTTATTCAACAACAAATTTCATTTGAATCATCACGTTTGGAGTTGCCTGCAGAATATAAATTCCCTTCTCCAAGTCACTAAGATCGGTCGATTTATCTTTCGAATCGAGTTTTCTAATAAGTCTTCCATTCATATCTAAAATCTGAATGTTGAAAATGACCCCTTCCGAATTATTAATCATTCGCTTATTCAAGGCATCATAATAAAAATAAAAATAGTCCTTGGCCCCCGTTTTTTCAATACCGGCAAATTCCGAAATGACCTCAATTTCCATATAAACGGGAAGATGGTCAGACATATTGTAGAGAGCAGTGATAACATTCCATGGCTCGCTTGTGTTCGTCGGAGGATCAATCAAGGCATCATTATAATGCAAAGCATCTTGACCAACTGCACGGTATGTTCCTATTAAATACCGCGCATCATTTGAGTAGTCCATGACATCAGCCCCAACGAAAATAATATCGAATCGATCATCCATACCTCCGGTGGCGCCACCGTCAAAGCTGCCGGTTCTTGTACTTTGGGTATGAATAGGTGCAAAGCTCGAATTCGAATTCCAATGACCGGGAGAAACGATGGGATCTTTTATCGTGATTCCTGCTCCTGACAAAATAGTATTCCAGGCCGGCTCAGTGTCTGAACCATAAAAATTAAAGTCGCCTCCAATTAAGATGTTCTCCGCATTAGGTCGCGCCGCGATATAGTCTTTCAACGTATTAGCCTCATCATCGCGTTGTGATTCGAATCCCGTGCCTGCCTTTAAATGACAGACATAGATGTAGAAAAACACTGTGTCTCCCGTTGTTGCGATGTCTGGTGCTTTGTAAAAAAGTACGTATTCGTTGATGTCTCTCAATACCGTGGCGATTTCGTTCTGCTCAAGAAGCTCGAGCTTGTCTGAATTATAAAACAGTTCATTATCTGTATTAGGTCCATCGACAAAAGCAGCCATCGCATAAGAAGTGATACCACCGGTATTTAGGGCATTTGCCAAAATATCGGCAGCCCCGGCAGAACTGGTTAGCTCGCAAACCATTAAGATATCCGGCTTTAAATATTGTACAATTACCTGCAAGGTATCAATGCGCAGTGGAGAAGTTGAAGGGAAGTTCAACAAATTATAGCTTACCACCTTCAGCGTGTCCGTAGATTGAGCATGGCCGGTGTAAAGAGATATGAAGCAGCAGCAAAGAAGTAATCGTCTCATTTCATCGATTGTAGGTCAAAATTAAGCTTAATTTGGCGATGGAGCAAACAAGGAGGGATCAATTATGCAGCCCAAGACATGGGCGTGGTCTGCAAATATTCGCTTGGTTCAGCTCCATTTGCGATTCAGACTTCGCTACCCGTGCCTTTATTGAGCCGGTCCTGATCGACAGCATCAGGATGTCATTGAATTATTTAAGAGGTTGGGGGTCGGAAATGCAGCAAATTTCAATTTACTTCTTTTTGCCATCTTTTCATTTTTTTCTTAATGATTCTCCGCAATGATACCAGAACGTAAGTTGTTTATGTTCTGTAGATTGAT
>CAZCAD010000558.1:0-1475 GCA_964496525.1 uncultured Flavobacteriales bacterium
CTACGATGAAATATTCTGGTGATGGACTTTCTTTCAGGGATGTTATTTCCAGCAGTGAGGTTGACTTAACCATCGAGCAACGCTCCGCAAAGTTTGAATTGCCATCTTCTTTGAATATAGGAGCTTCCTATGATTTCAAATTCGGCGGCTCTGATTCATTGGATATCCCTTCTATGCATAGGATAACTCCTGCAATCGCATTCAGTGCTTACTCCTTCAGCAAGGATCAAATCAGAATTGGCGTGGAATACGCTTATAAAACGTATTTGATGGTTAGGGCAGGTTATGTTTATGAAGGAGGTGAGGAAAATACCACATTCTTAACAGGCCCTACAGCGGGGATAACATTTGAAATTCCGTTGGGGAACAAGAGCGGATCGACTATGGGAATTGATTACTCGTACCGCGACACCAATCCATTTACAGGCGTGCATACAATCGGTGTACGATTTAGTCTCTAATTAATTATACCGTAATATTCGGGGCCGGAGGTATTCTGCAAGCTTCTGTTTAGCTTTTTAAGACTGTATACAAGCATCCAATTTTTTTCTTATCTTAGATAAAGTAATAATCAACTGATTTATCACCTTTAAGCATTTCGCAAGTGGAATATTTTACTGAACAGGGTTTGAAGAAGTTCATGGAGGAATTGAATCAACTAAAATCAGTTGAGCGGCCTTCCATTACCAAACAAATCGCTGAGGCGAGAGATAAGGGCGACCTATCGGAGAATGCCGAATACCATGCGGCAAAAGAAGCCCAGGGAATGCTGGAGAGCAAAATCGCTAAACTAGACGAAATAGCTGCCAACGCCAGAGTACTCGACGAGAGCAACCTGGACACCTCAAAGGTGGTGATACTCACTACTGTGAAGATCAAAAATCAGGATAATAAGGCTGAGATGAAATACACGCTGGTGGCCGAAAGCGAATCAGACCTAAAAGCGGGCAAAATTTCTGTTGACTCGCCCATGGGAAAAGGATTATTGGGTAAGAAAAAGGGAGAGATTGCCACTATCGAAGTTCCCAACGGAAAAATGAAATTTGAAATATTAGAGATTTCCCGCTAATCGGCTATGGCAAGTATTTTTTCAAAGATCATCCAAGGTGACATTCCCTCTTATAAAATTGCTGAATCAGAAGATTATTTCGCTTTTCTGGATATAAACCCGCTAACAAAAGGGCATACACTTGTAATTCCCAAGCGGGAAACCGACTATATTTTTGATTTGGATAATGATAACTACGCTGGCCTGATGCTGTTTGCCAAGCGTGTGGCTATTGCCATAAAGAAGATCATTGAGTGTGAAAGGATAGGTATAGCCGTTATAGGATTAGAAGTACCTCATGCCCACGTTCACCTGGTTCCCATCAACGGAATTTACGATATAGATTTTTCTAAACCCAAGCTCACACTTTCCGAAGAGGAATTTATAGAGATCGCGGCCAGCATTGCCACTTCGTTTAACGAGCAAC
>CAZCAD010000558.1:1492-1701 GCA_964496525.1 uncultured Flavobacteriales bacterium
AAGTTAAATTAACGTGAGTTCGGAACAAGAAATATCAGGTTTTCATAGGAACAATATCTGAATGGAACGCGGATGACGCGCCTGCCTGCCGTAGCTGTACTACGTTCGGCAAACGCAGGAATTTAACAGATTTTCGCGGATAAGCACGATCAAAATCCGTGGAAATCCGCAGGACCGTGCCTTCGCCGTAGCGAAATTACGGCTTCGCG
>CAZCAD010000559.1:0-1700 GCA_964496525.1 uncultured Flavobacteriales bacterium
ATATTGGTACAGAAAAAAAATAAAACCTAAACCTTTTAGTTACCCAACTTCTTTTGATGAATGATGTCCACAGAGAACGGGTCGTTTTTAATACGCTCGAACAAGATACGTACAGCCAATTATCGGACATAATTACTGACAGTGTTGGAGCTTTTTTTAATAGTATTATTGGGGATACGCTTCAATATTCTAACACTTTTTTTCCCGGTGAGCTAAGCGAAACCTGGGCAATTGATGGTTTGAGAAAAGATGAGTTCACCATGATCGCCGAGCTAAGTTCAACTTCGATGTTCACAAAAGGAAAGCAAGACACCACCGTAGAAATTACCAATAGCAAATTCACCGGTAGAACACAGATCGAAATGCGTCCCATAAAATAATCGTTCAAAAAGTCATTTTTAACGTTAAATGATACAAATCCATAGACAAACGAACTATGCCATTCGTCGAGTGATTGGATGCGTTCATCGAAAATAAACTTGGTTTAATCCTGTAAATTAGTCGTTTTTGTGTCTTTTTTCAGCCAAATTTTTGGGACAAAAAAATAATTTAACCGTTTGTCGATAATTCTGACGGATTCGTCCAAGTTGATTTCAAGGTAAAATCATTAGCTAAATCTTATGAATACTGACTATTCTAATTATCGACCGAATCACTGCTAATTCAGTTCGTCGAAATATAACGTAAAGGCCTGATTTTGTTAGGCTTGACGAGGCAACTGAGTACTAACTTGAACGTTTATATTGGTGTGGAAACCCTACCGCAACGACGGTGACTGATTTGAGATAGAGCCAAAATCTATCTTCAAAATATTTGAGCAAGAAGCCTGCAAACTCAGGCATAACAAGATAAAATCTCTCTAATAAACCGCCGTCACAATTGAGTAAAAACAGGACATTTATGATTATGAATAAGTTATTTTCACTTAGCATTTTGGTCTTCTTTCTTTCTGTAGGTCATTTATCGTACGGACAAGAAAATTGCGCCGACGGAATTGATAACGACGCCGATGGTTTGGTAGATTTAAACGATCCTGATTGTGATTGCCCCGGTATTGGTGGTTCAACCAGTAGTGCGCCAAGTATGATTCCTAATCCTTCGTTTGAAGACAATTCATGCTGCCCAAGCGGACCTTCACAATTGACCTGTGCGGATAACTGGATCCAGGCCTCCGCAGCAACTTCGGATTATTGGAATTTTTGCGATTTCTCATCTTATCCGGGATTTAATCCTGTCGGTACACCACTCCCAGGTGATGGAACAGGAAGTGGATGGGGCGGATTTATCAGCCAACCAGGGTACTCAGAATATCTAGGGGCTTGTCTTTCCGGACCGATGCTGGCCGGTACGCCTTACGTTCTGAATATGTGGATTGCGCTCGCGGATGGTGAGCCAACTTTGAATCTTACGCTTTACGGAACAGATGATTGTGCAGACTTACCCTGGGCTGGATTTGCCTGTCCAATTGGAGTAGGAGGATGGCAGGTTCTGGATGACTTGGTTTATACAATGACCTCTGATGGAAGTTGGACTGAAATAACGCTGACCTTTACTCCAACCGTAGATATCTTAGCGATTGCAATTGGTGGTCCCTGTGTTGAATCGCCGATTCCGGGAGGAAGTTCTTACAACTATTATTGGTTAGATGAATTGACAATTATTGATTCAGTGGCATTCGCCGGTGGAAATATTGTTGAGAC
>CAZCAD010000560.1:0-1700 GCA_964496525.1 uncultured Flavobacteriales bacterium
CTCTGCGTATGTGATATAAGTGACATTTTGGATATGCAAATACCGGCGATCTCGCAACATTTGCGCAAGATGAAGGACGGAAACGTAATCGAAAAGAATAGAGTTGGCGCAATTGTTTACTATTCGCTTCAGCAAGAAACAAGAGCGTTGCTAAAATCATTCTTTCAACTTATTACTGAAGAATCATTATTGAAAGCAAAGGTTGCGTGAAGACAAAATCAAATAAGGAATTGATAGGAGCCGGGATTCTTGCGGCCTTCGCAGCTTCCTTGTGTTGCATTGTGCCCGTGATTGCTGTGGTGGCCAGTGTATCGGGAATTGCAGCGTCAGCTTCCTGGCTCGAACCGGCACGGCCTTATCTTATTTGGTTTACAGTTGTTGTTTTGGGCTTCGCCTGGTATCAGCACATAAAGAACAAAAGAACCGCGGTCGAATGTGATTGTGAAGGTGAGGACCTGCCCACAGAAGCTTCAGCGAAGGTGAGTAAACCTTCTTTCTTCCAATCGTCAAAATTTCTTGGTATAGTCACTGTTTTCTCCGTGATCATGCTTGCGTTTCCGTACTATTCTGGTGTATTCTTTCCAGATTCAGAGAATGTAAGAATTGTAGTAAGTCCAGAAAATATTGCAGAGGGCAGGCTGGAAATAAAGGGAATGACCTGTACGGGATGTGAGCATCATGTAACCAAGAGCCTGGCAGATCAAAATACGGTAATTGAAGCAACATCATCCTATAAAGAAGGATTGGCGGTTGTGAAATTTGACAAATCGCGAATCACATTAGCGGAACTATCAAATATTGTGGAAGAAGAAACAGGATATACAGTAATTAATCAGGAGATCATTAATTGAAAGAGATGGAGAAGACGATCATATTACAATCAATATTTACCTGTCCAAAGTGTGGACACCAGAAAGAGGAAACAATGCCAACGGACGCATGTGTGTATTTCTATGAATGTGAGAACTGTCATGATGTTATTAAACCTACAGATGGATGCTGCTGTGTGTTTTGTTCTTATGGAACGGTGGATTGCCCTAGCATTCAGGAAAACCCGCAAAATAATTGCTGCTAACAGTTATGAAAAAATTAATTATTCAGTCTTTATTGATTTCGGGAATGGCCATTTGCTGGTCAAGTTCCAATGCGCAAACTCCGCGATTTGAGTTAAGTCCTTCGAATGGTTGGGACCTGGAGTATTATAAAGATGACTATTCTTCAAAATGGATTTATCTCACCAATCTTACTACGGAATCCCTGTCGTTCAGATGGAAGCTAATTTCAAATACATTTCCAGCGAAATGGTCCATGTCTCTTTGTGATCTTGGAAGTTGTTTCCCATTTCCTCCTGACTCAAACGATATGGATCCTACGGCAGTAGGCGGAGATGCTTATTTTATTTGCCACACAACATATAATGGGATTGTGGGAACAGGAGAGTTGAAACTATTCGTCTTTGAAATAGGCGATGAGGCAAATGGCGATACCGTAACTTATAAATATACCACCACGAATGTAGTCGGTATCGGGAAGAGCGAGCTTCCTGATCATGAAGTTAGGCTGTTTCCAAATCCGGCATCGGATGTTCTGTACCTGGGTACGGGAGAATCAGTAAATGTGTCAGCTGTTGAAATTTATAACAGCATCGGTGAGCAGGTGTATTATGCTGAAACTGATTCGAGGAATGTGTCAAATGGTGT
>CAZCAD010000561.1:0-1696 GCA_964496525.1 uncultured Flavobacteriales bacterium
TTTTGCTGATGATTGCGATTAAGGTTTATAAATCAATGCGAGAGAAATAGACTTATTCGTCAATCTTTACCCGATACAACTTCGCAAATCCCGTCCCCTGAAACTTGACAAAGTAGAGATAGCCATTGTTCACCTTAATTAGTTCCGGAAAGCCTATTTCATCAAGCTTAAGCGCAACTTTAGTTTCTCCGGATTTAGTGTCTATTTCACGAATCTCCAGATTTCCTCTTTGATTAAAAACCGCATAGTATTTCGATTTTACTTTGTCTTGAAGAATCTCATCTGCGTAGTATTTCGAATAATGAAAATCGAAGAAATCGGCAAGAATAATCGCCTCATCCTTCAAAGACAAAATATGATCATTGATGTGATCAAAAATGATAATGTTCTTATCCGCATCCAGAAATCTTGGGCAAACAATTTCGCGTGCAATTTGTTGTTTGAAGAAGGCTACTTTATCAAAAAATGTTCGACTTGTATAGACATTAATGAGTTCGTAAACGTCACCGCCCCAAAGACCATTTTGAATAATGTTCTCCGACTCCGGTGTCGAGGCACTGTACAAGCTCATGATTTCCCGAAACTCTATTTCTGCCGTTTTACGGTACTCCCCATCTTCTATTCTAAGTAACTCCTTCTGCGAACTACCATCCTTATAGGTCGAATAAAAGACCACCGTTTTATTGTGATGGCGATATTCCGAAACATAGAATCGTCCCATCTCTTCATGTATACATGGCTCGATCACCTTTTTATATTCTTTAGCCGAAATGGATGAAATATAATTAATCCGATTCTCCACGTAAATCTGATATGCGCTGTCTTTTCCGATCAGAAAAATGTTCTGCTGGCAGTCAACAGTGATTCGATTCACCCTGACATCTACGGCAAATTGAGCAAAGGTTGTGTCTAATCCATCAACGCAGAGAAAGCGCTTTCGTTTAATCTTCTTAAGAACCAAAAATTGATCTCTTCCTGAAAATATGTAATCCAAAATGTGGTGATTGTATTTGACTGCGACAGGCTTGATCCGTTCAGAAGTTACCTCAACTACTTTGAGTTGGGTGCTACTGGTCACCATTTTCACGTCGAGTATCAACGTTTCACCCGATTCAAAAACAATTGGCTCAATCTGCGTCTTCTTTCCGACATAAGAAAATCGAAATACACTATTATTTTGTGCAGACAACCTATATCGACCTTCCATATCCGTCATCGTAAATAAGTTGGTAGTAGTATCAACCACCTTTGTAAAAGGAAGTGGATTATTGAACTCATCCTTCACAATTCCACTGACCATCTGAGAATAAGCGGTAGCACCGGCAAGAAAAATGAAAAATAGAAGTATGCGCATGATTTGAATTTACTTAGAATCCATCAATATCTGATTGATTTAGCTGTTTTCCATATTGATTAAAACAGAATATTTTGGCGAATAATCAGTGAAGACCAGCACACAAAAAACTGTTTAAAAGTAAGGTCTTCGACGGTCTTGGTCGCGGTTTACAATTCCTACCTTTATAAGTTTAGAACCTGGTGGCTTAAAACTCTATTACAAACACCTAAAAATCAATGCAGTATGTCTTATAATAATCTTCTTACCGAGCAGAAGGGACTAACCTTAATAATCACTATAAACCGCCCTGAATCTCTGAACGCGCTCAACAGCGAAACAATTGTTGAACTGGGGAAGGCT
>CAZCAD010000562.1:0-1695 GCA_964496525.1 uncultured Flavobacteriales bacterium
GTTGGAGAAAATAACGCAGGGTAATGGAAAAAGAGTGTTTTTGCCATGCACATTCAGTTGTTATAGTGTCTAATTATAGCCAAGTAATTTTTTGTTTTAGCAAGTTAATAAAGTCGAGTATAGCCACGTTTATATAAGATTTTAGTAATGCAGATAAAAACGAAAAAGAACGACTTAGAAACGTGAGTTATTATTTTACAGTCCTTATCACGAAATAATGCTGAAACAAGATTCAGGTGGAGGTAGGAGCACGAGCCATTCACTCATCTAACCAAGGACAAGGAAGGAGTCCGGTTGTTAAGCAGTTGGGCTACTTCCCAATCCAACATGTAAAGTTTGTTTTGAATATCTTGCTACTTCTGACTTAAAAGCCCAGGTTTGTCACTGTGTACCACAATTGTGTCACACGACTTGCAGTTGCCATAGATCAATCTTGATTGTCAGATGGATTTGTTCATAATTAATCTTCCTATCAAATTTACTATAAAAGGAATACGAAAAGAGATGGTTTCGGCTTAACCTTCATCAAATAGATTAGTCATCCGATGGTTGAGTACTATGAAAGCTCTCGTCGTCCTTTACAAGTTGACGCGATGCATCCATGAAGTATTCATCTCCGGTAATACGATAAAGGAATTCCAGTTGATCGATGTGATGGTGGTGGTATCCGTCGTTTTTGACGCGGTGCTTCAAACAATAATAGCTGAGGTCATTTTCGTTTCGGAATTCATTGATCACGTTTCTGACTGTTGAAATAGAAGCTTTCAAGAACAACAGGCATTGGGCATCTTTTGTGATCAGATAATAATCGTATATCCCAAAAATGGCAAAGATCATTCCATTCAGTGTGTAACAGGGTGGATCCATGGGGTATTCTTCAAACCATAAATTTCCGGCAGAATCTATGCAGCTAAACCATGGATCATTTTGTAGTTCCTTGAAAGCTTTGAAAGAGTTAAACAGTCTACGACTAGCATCGAGGTATTTTGACTTGCCGCTGATTGCATACAGACGAACAAAAAAGGACAAGGTTTGACCTTGCGCCATTCCTGAGTACCAAGGAGCAAACATAGTTTGATCCTGCATTGTATGAAGAGGAAAATCAAAAATGTACGGTAGGTAGTATGAGTCACTGTCCTTTAAAGAAATTTCGATCATTTTATCCGCGACGGTGCATAATTCAGGTATAATCGCAGGATTTCGATTCGTCTGAAAGATGTCTATCTTCTGAAGCGCGAATTGTGCGATGAAAACAGGATGATAGTTCGTTTTTATGCCAAAAGTATGATAAGGCACGCCCTGGTCGTTGTACATATACTCCCGAAATAATTCTTCCGCTCCCATCATATATGGAAGATCTTCGTAAGCGAGCTCCCGAATGTGATAGTCGTAGTAATTTAATTTGAGAAAAACCGTAGTGTCCTTTTCTCTTGAGGAACCCGTTTTGTAAGTATATGGAATATTCACCTCAATTTTGTTCGGGGTTTCCATGGAGTCCGTATATACTATAGTTGGGATCGATTCCTCCGATTCCTGGGATTCCTCCGGTTCCTCAGGCTGCCCGCAGCTATGAAGAGTAAGGCCAATCAAAGAGAATATCAACAGTCTTGTCATCGTCAATTTTAATGCCTCGCAAAAGTAGTAAAAATCGATAAGGACAAAATTATTATCGGCTTCAGCTTGTGTTGTTTTGAA
>CAZCAD010000563.1:0-1686 GCA_964496525.1 uncultured Flavobacteriales bacterium
CCTTTGGTGAATGAATACAAGGATTTGGTGTATGCATTGGCTTTGAAAATCTCCCGCTCTACTCAAGATGCGGAAGAGATTTCTCAGGATACCTTTGTCAAAGCATACAAAAGTTTCCAAACGTTCAGAGGAGATTCCAAGCTATCGACCTGGTTGTATCAGATCACCTATTTCACGGCCATTAATCACATTCGCAAAAAGAAAGTTGAAACGACTGATTTTGAATATGTGGAAGCTGAGGCCGACGACTCAGTAATGGATCAGATACAGAAAGAGGATCGAAGAGCCTTTTTGGAAGAAGCAATGAATCATCTTAATCCGGATGAACGCGCCGTAATCAATCTCTTTTATATGGAAGAAAACAGCATTGAAGAGGTTGCTAAAATAACGCGCTTAACAAAATCGAATGTAAAAGTAAAGCTTCATCGTTCGAAGAAAAAACTATACGGTATCCTGAGTCAAATAATGAAAAATGAACTAAATTCACTGGTATGAAGGAAAATGAGGACAAGTCCTCCTTCGATTCTACGGAGGGCAAAGACAAAGTATTAAGAGACCTACTTCAAAATAATAAGGAAGAAATTACCGCTGCGGATGATTTTACCGATAAGGTCATGGCTAAAATTGATGCGGAAGCAAGCAAAAAAGCAAAACCAATCATTGGATGGCCTGCACGAATCTTTCTGGCAGCAGCATGCATTACCATAGGAGTTTTTGCCTTCATGGGTGGAGATTTACCCGCAGACAACTGGATTTCTCAGCTAGAGATTCAGGAAAGTGTCTCCGGTTCTATTGAAACCGGCATAAACAATTCGATTGAGTTCATGGAAACCTACAGTTTGATTGGGATGCTTATTGTTACAATTTTGAGTTTCATGTTTGCCGACAGGGTTTTACGTTTTCGCAAAAAAGTTGGTTTTAAATAAAAGGTATTAAACCCCATCCGCCTGAGGCGGACTGAACCCCAAAAGTGGAATCGAAGCAAGCATCGAGGTATTTTACCAAAATCCAGCCGTTTGGCTGGATTTTGGTAAAATACAATTTGAGTTCGTCGCCTTAGGCGGACTTCTCAAAATCGAGTTTCACTAATAAATGACGATAGTCCCTGCAAGCAAAGAAGAAATAAATACAATTTTTGAATTACTCAGGGCTTGCGGCCAGCACATGATCGATAATGGGCTTTTCCAGTGGAATGAAGAATATCCTACCCTTCAACACGTCCAAGGCGATTTTGCCAGAGGCTCGCTGTATTGCTACAAAGTTGAAAATGAAATAGCTGCCGTCATATCTATGGACGACAAGCAATCCCCCGAATACAAAGAAATCGTTTGGAAGCATCTGCAAGATCGGGTATTTGTTGTCCACCGCCTTGCTGTCCTTCCGACCTATCAAAAAAGAGGGATCGCGAAAGAGCTGATGGATTTCGCAGAAAAACATGCAAGGTCAAATGGCTATGAATCTATTCGGCTGGATGCTTACTCGGCAAATGAAAGAGCTTTGAACATCTATCGAAATCGCGGTTATAGCTATCGAGGAGATATCTATTTCGCTTTAAGAGATCTGCCTTTCTTTTGTTTTGAGAAGAAGTTATGAGTGGTTGGAATGTGACTTTGTTAAAAAGGTTAAAAGCAGAGTAACCAACCTCGGGGCAAGCCCACGAGGCATTTCGGGAATTATTCATCTAAT
>CAZCAD010000564.1:0-1683 GCA_964496525.1 uncultured Flavobacteriales bacterium
TTTTTTGCAGATTTGATAAGAAGGCTTCGGGTGAATTTTCGCCCCAATCTTCGATCACCTTTTTGATTTTTGGATTGGAATTCAATACGTGGGTCGCTATGGCGTTGGAATAGTATCGCGTAAATACTTGTTCTGAGCATTCATAAGGATACTCCATCATATACGGCATTGCCTGCAAGGCATACCAGGCCGGATTTGAGGTGAACTCTACGGTATATCGGTGATGTCGCAGCGTACTGCTTTGGGTGGCGTTTTTCAATTTTATAAAGCTGTTTTTCAATTTTGTAAAGCTGAAGGTTTTGTTTTGTTTTCCTCGAATCGGCAATGGAAGAGATTCGGTCACCAACATTCGATTTGATAAAATCGGCAGCACATTTTCCTCGCCATCTGAGAATGTTCCGGCTTTAGCGACAATTTTATATTTCACCGCCGAGGTTTCGTAAGGAACATTAACTGACCATTGGACAACTGTACTTTTGCCGGCCTCAACTTTAAAATCAAGTACCGCACTATCCAAATCAAATTTAGCATCGATTGCTTCTTCGCTAAATGGATCAAAAAGGAGTAGCTGTATTTTACCTTCTAAATCCTCTTTGGCCAGATTTGAAATTTTGGATTGAATAGTAATTTGATCACCCTCTCTTAAAAAGCGAGGGGCATTTGGTACAACCATCAGATCCTTCTGAGTAACAACCTCTTCTGAAATCGTTCCGATTTTTAAATCTTCGGTATGAGCAAGGCCCAGAAACCTCCATTTCGTCAATGATTCCGGAATCGTAAATTTCACTTTCACATCTCCGTTAGCATCTGATAACAATTGGGGGAAGAAAAAGGCTGTCTCGTTAAAATTGGATCTGGCTTTCACTTCTGAGAGTCCTTTTTGTCCTTCTCGGCCTAACTTTCCGCTTGACTCGCTCTGCTTGAGGCTCTCTCTGCTTGGGGTTCGCGTATTGCCTTCCCTATTGCTCGAAAAGAAAGCGGCTGTGGTCTCGGTCATCTCACCCATAATGTCCTCTTCAGCATCCATCGCAGGAGCATACTCTTTGCTTTTCTCGGCCCCACCAACATTCCTCCCTGTATCATAATCATCAGAACCGCCTCCATTTAAGGACATCACATGCTTGTTGTAACGGTAACCGCTTCCAGGATAATAATAAGAGCTCCAGCCGTGATAATTCAGCGTTGCGAAATAACGGTAGGGATATGAAACATAATCGTTCCAGTAGTAGTTGATATTACTGCCTGAACCCGTCTGCATACCATAGCCACTTCCCCAGGCGGCTGATCCATAGTACGTTTTGTAAATATTCATATAAAACGAATTCGGTGTATATAATTCGTCCAGGCTGGCATCATAAAGGCTGGCCAAAAGTTCGGCCTTTTCTTTTTCGCCTTTTTTATTTTTAATGGTCAGTGTCCATTCCTCGTCGGCACCCGGTAGCAATTTGTTTCTGAAGGTCGAGAATTCCAAATCCAGCTCTTTATTGGTATATGGAACAACTATCGTGACGGACTGAGTAAATGTTCGATTATTCTTCACGGCAGAAAAATGAATCGTAAAATTGCCTCGATAATCTTCCTTCACCAGAAAAGTCAATTTCTTCTGCTCTTTGTTCAGGACAATATTCTTGGCCTCAAGAAGCGTATTATTTACTTCCAGCTCATAGACGACCCTTAACTCAC
>CAZCAD010000565.1:0-1682 GCA_964496525.1 uncultured Flavobacteriales bacterium
GATTCAGGAATCCGAAACGCTGGATTATCAAAACCTGATGGATGGTCACGAGGCAATCAGTCGTAGATTTCCCTTGCCTAAATTCAAAGTCAGCATCGTTCACGGTCAGATGAAAACCGAGGATAAGGATTATGAAATGCGGCAATTTGTCAAGGGCGTAACAAATATTTTAGTGGCGACGACGGTTATTGAGGTTGGTGTTGATGTACCGAACGCCTCGGTAATGGTGATTGAAAGTTCAGAAAAATTTGGTCTTTCGCAGTTGCATCAGTTGAGGGGTCGGGTCGGTAGAGGGGCCGAGCAGTCATTTTGCATTTTGATGAGTAGTTATAAATTAGGTGAGGACGCCAAAAAACGATTGGCAACGATGGTTGAAACGAATGACGGCTTTAAAATATCTGAGGTGGATCTAAAGCTTCGAGGCCCCGGAGACGTAATGGGCACACAGCAAAGCGGAATTTTGGATTTAAAACTTTCGGACCTTTCAACTGATGGCCAGATTGTCCTTATGGCCAGAGAAGCGGCCAAGAAATTAATAGAGAAAGATCCGTCTTTTGAAATGGCAGAACATCAACAATTAGCCAAACAGCTCAAATTGTTATTGAAATCACGGCCCAATTGGAGTAGAATTAGTTAGTGCTTTAATTAAGTTTGGCGCAAATTTTGTAATTTTCAGGACAAAGAAAGAAGTATGAAGTCTTTAATCATTTTACTATTTATTGTCGGCGGTTCAGCCAATGCCCAGGTTATGGGTGATATAGCTACTGACGGAAGAGCAATTACGACTGATATTGATTACAATCTGTATAGAGACACGACCGGCATGCTTGTCTTTAATATTGCAGTAAATATGGAGGGTAAAGTAACCTCATGCGCCGTCAACAGGGATAAATCTACCTTGCGAAGTACGCCACTTTTAATCTCGGCTAAGAACAGGATTCTTACGGGATTATCATTTGAACGTGGATATGCTTTCCCGAAGCATCATCAGGGATTGGTTCAAATAAATGTAGTCAGGGAAGAAATCGAAAAATAAGGCTATTAAAAGTCCCTTAAGTAGTCGTCCGGATAATACTGATCCTGCGAATCCTGGGCAAAGTAGATTTTAATCTGTGCGGTGTCTCTAAGGAAATCAATCCTTCCAATCTGCAATCTTGAGATTTTTAAACCGGTTCTCTTTTCCAAATCTGCCATTAGCTCTTCATGTCGCTCCGGTTTAATAAGTTCAATTTTTTCGTAAATGATAATCTTGTTGGTTTCGGCTCGCTTTAACCAGACATACTCCAATCCGTAAACTAAGGCAACAGTTCCGGCGTTGATGAATAAAAGCTCCGCATAGCTAACTTGTCTTCCTGAAAGGGAATTTACCACGGAAAGCCCAATACAAATGAAGAGATAGGTCATCTCCTTTATTCGGACCGTTATGGTCCGATACCTGATGATCCCGAAAATGGCGAATAGACCAAGCCCCATCCCTGTATCTATATCCAGCTTCTTCAAAGCAAAGCAGATCATAAAACAGATCGTGGAAATCATGTAATAGGTAAAGAGATAGTCTTGCATTTTTGTTTTACGATAGTAAATGAACCGTATTACAATTGTCAGGAAAAACGTGTTTACAAGGAACCGTAAACAGAGTTTATAAAAGTCATTGGTTATCCAATCTGTTCCTAAAAAGTTTT
>CAZCAD010000566.1:0-1667 GCA_964496525.1 uncultured Flavobacteriales bacterium
ATTAATTCCTTCTTTTTGTTCCTGGAAACATCAACTTTGGTATCATCGGCCATTATTACATAGCCACCCCTGCCTTTTGTATAACTTTTGACGTTGTTGAGGTTGACCAGATGAGATTTGTGAATTCGACAAAAGTTGAAGTCATCAAGCAGATTTTCTAAATCCTTGAGGGTCTTAGAGATGAGTATTTTGCTGCCATCCATCAGAAAAACGTCAGTATAATTCTCATCAGCTTCACAGCGAATGATCTCCCTGACTTCCACAGCCGTAAAGCCCTCCATATTGGGAAGCATGATTTTGTCGAACTGATTACTTACATTCTTGAGGTTTTCTATTAAAACTTCAAATTTTTCCTGTTTTTTACCTTGATCCTTCTTTTCTACGATTTTACCCACTGCCTCTTGTAAACGGGAAATATCAATCGGCTTCAATAAATAATCGAGTGCGGAGAATTCAAAGGCCTTGATAGCATAATGGTCGAAGGCAGTAATAAAAATGACATCAAAAGAGGGCTGAGGAAATTTTTCCAACAGATCAAAACCATCACCCCCCGGCATTTGAATATCTAAGAAGATAAGATCAGGGCCGTGTTCCTTGATCGCTTCAATTCCGGTTGCTGCGGAATCAGCAGAAGCAATCACTTCAACATCCGGGCAATAATCCTGTAATACAGTTTGAATGTACTCCCTGCTGTTCTTTTCGTCATCTATTACAATGGCACTTATCATTATATCTATATCTACGAATTACGAATTTACGAATTACGAATTGTTACTTTAGTGGGTTTGGGAATACCAAGAAATCTGTATTCTTTGTACATATTCATAATTCGCAGCTGATGGGCCTAGATCGTTTCAATGGGAATGGTGATTTCAACTTTTGTCCCCTTTGCCATATTTCCCTCCTCAAACAAATCGGTTATCTCAAATCCTATTTTAGACTTCTTCCCTAGTTTTAAAAGCTCCAGGCGTTCTTCAGTCAGTTTTATTCCAAAAGAACGGTGTTTTTTTTGCCTTTTGTTCCCGAGCTCTTCTGCCTTCTTGCGTCCAATGCCATCATCTTCTACGGTGCAAAGTATAGAAGAGTTGAATCTTTTAATACTGATATCGATTTTGCCTTCAGACGATTTATGCAGTATCCCATGGTTGATTGCATTTTCTACGAAGGGTTGTATGAGCATCGGGGGAATCTTGACGAGATCTCCATCAATCGATGGATCTAAATTGATATTGTATTTGAATTTCCCTTCAAACCTCAGCACTTCCAAATCGATGTAATGGGTGAGAAACAGTAATTCTTCTGAAAGCGGTATTGTGTCTTTTTGCGAGTACTCCAATGTCATTCGCATCAGGTCAGCAAACTTGGATATAAAAGTATTTGAGGCCACCACATCTCTCTTGATCACCACATTTTGAATGGACTGCAATGAATTAAATGTAAAATGAGGATTCATCAGGGCGATGAGCGCTTTTTGCCTGATATCCGCCATTTGCTTGTCCAGGGCAATTTTTTGTTTTGCTTTATAGCGATTGTACACCAAAAATAACAGTCCCAAAATGAGAACAATGCCTATAATCACCGCATTTCTCAATTCTATTTCCGCCTCCTTGAGTTTTTGGTCCTTTGTAAGCACTTCAATTTCCCTTTCCTGTTTCTCCGATTCAAAC
>CAZCAD010000567.1:0-1662 GCA_964496525.1 uncultured Flavobacteriales bacterium
TTCTCCAGATAAAAAAGAGGTTCCAGGTTTTCCAAATCGCGGTGAAAACGGATGAGGGATTGATATACTTTCAACAAGTAGAATTTTGTATTCAAGGTATCAGTTGTGCTTATTTGAAGATCGACAAACTCTCCATTGGCTGAAAAATATTTTGGGTTGTCAAGGAGAAAAGAATGGTCACTACCGGTGACATTGAACTGATTATTTTGACAAAAGGCGATTACTCTATGTGCCAAAAAATCATAGAGGGATGGTCGCATGTGCATCGTCTCGCGACTACCGCTAATGACGAAATCAAAGTCATTTACAAGCTCTTTTTTTGAAATCTCACTGTTCAGCAAGGAGGAATAGTAGTGATGTCTGATTTGAAGCGCCAAACGTTTTAAATCCCAGGTTCTGAAATCTTTTAAATCGACATCGGCAACATAAGATCTATCTTGAATTCGCCAGCTATTTTGATTGTAATAATTCCAATAAACGTCGGCTAACATGGAATGCATAATCTCTTTTGAAGGAGAAGGAGCTCTGGCTGCCAGCGAATCAATTCTGTAAATAGCGTTGCCATAATCGTCTTCTACGACGTAAGAATTGAATTTCAACTGACTCATCAAGCCCCTGAATATTTCTTTGTGATACTCATCGGCTGAGGCCTGAATAAAAATCTCTTCTGATTTTTTATAGGCTTTGCGATAGAGTCCGTCTTCTTCCATCTTTTCGATAGAGCGCCAGGCATTTCGATAATTGTATTCTCCGCTGTCTAAAATCGCCTTAGCGGCATAAGAAACTGAGGAAAATAAAGCGATAATGGATAAGATTACTAATCTTTTGCTCAATCCATTAACACCTTTAAGTGTTTTCGTGAATACTTCGTATTTCATTTCAATTGGGATTGCTTTAATAAGTTGTAGTGGGGCTATGGTTACACCGCTTCAAAAGAACGATATATTTCAGTCCGACAATCAAATTTGTAAATATTTAACATTTTCATTTTCAGTCTATTCGACTCTAACTCTGATTCCGTCTGAATGTGATGTAAATTCGGGCGCGTACATGCACTGAATAGTTGTTATACCGTTTGAAAAATCTCCCTTGTGCTGGACCCGGAGATCGTATTCAAATACGTAAGTTCCTTTTTTGATATAGTCGAAGAAAAAATTCGTCGCTGCATCTTTAGTGGCTTGATAATAACCTAATCCATCCTGATAACGATAAGAAGAAAGGACATTGATCGGTTCAAATCCGGATGCGCGCATATCTTTCATATGAACATATTCCAGGTTTCGATCCGTTCTTAGTTCGATTCGAACTCTCACTTTGTCGCCAATATGAACCGTGTTGTTATCATTTACCGGCTTCAATTGTTCGCCTTCGTTTGTCACTTCTACCAAGAATAATTGTTTCTCCAGTTTTAGATTTGTTTCGGCAAAAGTGATCTTATCGAGATCTTCAAAATATTGCCAGTAAGCTGCTCCCCAGGCAACGCCTTTGTCTTTTTTACTCACCGTAATATCACCCATTTCAGGCTTGACATTTTCTTTGGTCCAATGTGTTTTGAAATAACCGGTCCCGGCTTGAACCTTTACCTGATAAGGATCGGCTTCATCGGGCTTCTCTTTGTACAGAATCTCTTTACCTCCGAGGGTAATTTTGACCAGCTCATCG
>CAZCAD010000568.1:0-1657 GCA_964496525.1 uncultured Flavobacteriales bacterium
TCCAAAGACATAGGGTAAGAACATTCAACATCGAACAGCTTAAGATCCGTTGCCTCGTCAAGCGACGTATCGTTACTCAAATAGACACTGCTATCGTACAAATACTGGTCAAGTAATCCCAAGAATGGATTGTCACCACTAAAGTATAAATCCATGTCCCAAATCAAACTAATTGTCTCACCTGGATGAAAATGATTTTCAGTCTCAGCGGAGAATGAAGCCAAATTGAATACACGTGCATGTAATGGCGGACCGGCAAACTCGAATATCAGATCCGGATTATCGTCACCACCAGTTGCACCATCAGAGGAACTACTACCAGCACTTCCACCACCGCAGGACGTTAAAAAGAAAGCGCTAGCCAGAATACAGGTTGTTGCTATTTTCATAAACGTTTCCATGTCAGTTATTATTTTTCGCTGGATTATACAAAGATTAAAAATTAAATAAATAGGACAATGGGACTACACTGGCTGACCCATTTATCACGAATCCAATATTTATTAATACTCGTTCTAAAGAATGGTTATTTGTCACTAAATTTGACGCATTACGAAATCAATAACTGTCATTTTCCCGTGCCTATGACTTATTAATGAGTAACCCGCTAAGCTCACTTCTTCAATAAAGTCATCCTTCTTGAGGTTACGTAAATAATCAAAGACAACCTTCTTGTCACCGGTAAACACCAAATCTTTTAGATTCTGTACATCTACGTCAGGTAAATCATCAAACAGTTGCATGCATTAATCGTCCTTTCAATATTTAAGTTACTTTCACTATCTCACAGGAAAACAAACTAGCAACCTGGCTTATGCTGCCCTTTTGAAATCTAATGCAAGCGTATTGGTTGCTGATATTTGAAGATTTGTGTTAAAGCTGGCCATGGCTATTTGTGCATCGATGCCCATCTCTTCTTCGGCTTCTTTAGGTGATTTAAGCCATCCTTTCAACCGTCCAAACTCGACATTCAGCCTGCAAATGAATTTTGGGTTGATCTTCAAATGTAAATTGCCGTTTTTGAATGCTCTGACATCAAAGAGGCTTTTATCGTCCCCGGTCGACGCGTCCTTATATTCAAATTGTTTTTTTGCGTTAGATTCCCAAGACAAGTTATTCGCTCGCTGCAGGCCTTCGGTGTCATAACCAAGATTTGTTGCAATGGTGCATAGATCATTAATGAAGTCTGAGGCAGACTCAGATAAGCCATTACCGTGACTGTAACTCCAGGAATCGGTAACAATACCGCCAATTCTTTGCAGGACAACGCGATAATCAAGCCGATAACGATCCAAGTCATCGGGCATCATGCAATAGCGCCATTTTTCATCCCCGAAGGTTCTCTGGTTTGATTTGTACAGTTGAATATTGGCTTTTTCAGTCATTCGCTCAACGATGGCGATCAGCTGGTCATCAAAGTAGGAATTTGCGTTCTTCACAACCCAGGTCACTATTGCATGTGCATTAGAGACAGTGAAATCTACATGCGTATGGGCTGTTAGCGTCGTTAGTAATGTCTTTCTGCTTGCAGTGGTTAGCTTGTCTGTAATGGTCGTCAAGTTATTAAACAGCTCATTCCAGTAACGATCCTTTAGATTTTCTATCTTGTGACTGAGGCCTTCTCGAACACTTTTCACGTTGACAGATCGGAAGAGCA
>CAZCAD010000569.1:0-1633 GCA_964496525.1 uncultured Flavobacteriales bacterium
ATTTGCGAAACAGAAAGAAAATTTAAAAGGGATTATCTCAGATCTAAAATCGTACATGAGCGTGGATGAACGTATCACACTAAAACTTAAGATTGAGAATAAGGCTTTCAAGATCGAAAAACATGTTCACAGTTATCCGCATTGTTGGAGAACTGACAAACCAATCCTCTATTATCCAATGGATTCATGGTTTATTAAAGTAACAGAGAAACGTGAGCGGATGGTTGAGTTGAATAATATGATCAATTGGAAACCAAAATCTACCGGTGAAGGAAGATTTGGTAACTGGTTAGAAACCGCTAATGATTGGAATTTGTCGAGATCAAGATATTGGGGAGTTCCAATTCCTATTTGGACGTCTGAAGATAAAACAGAACAAATTTGCATTTCTTCCATCGAAGAATTGAAAACCGAAATCGAAAAATCGGTTGATGCCGGCTTAATGGAAACCAACCCGCTAGAACATTTCGTTGCCGGAGATATATCCGAAGAAAATTATGACAAAGTAGACCTTCATAAAAACTATGTCGATGATATTATACTCGTTTCATCCACGGGGAAACCACTTCAGCGAGAGGCAGATCTGATCGATGTATGGTTCGATTCAGGATCAGTTCCCTTCGCTCAACATCATTATCCTTTTGAGAACAAGGAATTAATTGACAATGGAATTGAAGCTTGGAAGAATGGTCGTGAAGCATCTGAAAAAGCCGGATTTCCTACAGATTTTATAGCCGAAGGTGTCGACCAAACACGAGGATGGTTTTATACCCAACATGTAATTGCCGCTTTGGTTTTTGATACGGTCTCATATAAAAATGTGATTTCAAATGGATTGGTTCTAGATAAGAGCGGTCAAAAAATGTCAAAACGATTAGGAAATGCAGCTGACCCTTTTGAGACCTTAAAAACATACGGTGCAGATGCTACAAGATGGTATATGATCACCAACGCACAGCCCTGGGACAATCTTAAATTTGATATTGAGGGAATTACTGAAATTCAAAGAAAGTTCTTTGGCACTTTGTATAATACCTATTCGTTTTTCAGTCTTTATGCAAACATCGATAACTTCTCATTTGCAGAAGAAGAAATTCAGCTAGAATCTCGTCCTGAGATTGACCGATGGATCTTGTCAAAACGGAATTCGTTGATAAAAGAGGTTGATGCGGCTTTTAATGATTACGAACCGACAAGAGCCGGAAGACTTGTGCAGAATTTTGTAAATGATCAACTTTCGAATTGGTACGTGCGATTGTGTAGGAGAAGATTTTGGAAGGGAGATTATTCTGAAGATAAAATTTCGGCTTATCAAACATTGTACAGGTGTTTGGAGACAGTAGCAATTTTGGGATCGCCGATTGCCCCATTTTTTATGGATCAGCTTTTTTCTGACTTAAACGGTGTTACAGAACTAGACAAAGCAGAATCTGTTCATCTAGCCGATTTTCCAAAAGTAAACGAGTCAGAAATTGATCTTGATTTGGAAGAGAAAATGCGAATTGCTCAAAAAATTTCTTCGATGGTTCTGAGTTTGCGGAAGAAAGAACAAATAAAAGTTCGTCAACCCTTACAGAGAATTATGGTCCCCGTTTTGAATAAAGATTTTTCAAGAAGGCTAGAGGATGTAAAG
>CAZCAD010000570.1:0-1629 GCA_964496525.1 uncultured Flavobacteriales bacterium
ACCGTTGAAATTATCGATGCCATGGGATGCCTGGCCTGGGATACGTTGGATATTCTCGAGCCACCTGAAATGATTGTTAATTTGCTCTTCAATGATCCAACTTGCTTTGGGTACACTGATGGGGATGCAGATGTCATTTCAGTTATCGGCGGAACAGCGCCAATTGATTATAGCTGGTCCACCGGCGGAACGACTTCAACAGAACTCGGACTGGGAGCAGGAAGCTACTCTGTAACAGTTACGGATGACAACGGATGTGTTTATATTGAATCATTTGATTTGATAAGCGCATCGGCTGTGGTCATTCCTGATTTTATTGATACAACGATATGTTTGGATGGCGACATTTTCCTTAGTGCTGTTGCGAGCGGTGGAATAGGGGCTCCTTATACTTATAACTGGACTGAAAGTGGAATTACCGTGCCCGCCGGAATAACAATTCCGCTTAATGATGCTTGCTATATTGTAGTTGCAACCGATGGAAACGGATGTGTATCAGCACCGATCGACTACTGTGTAGAGGTTCTCGACTCTCTTAGCCTGAATCTGCTTACTTCAGATATATGTCCTGGCGCCTTAGCGCAAGTCGATGCCTTTGTTGGCGGAGGATTTGGAAGCGGCTATTCTTATAGCTGGACTTCTTCCGCAGGGGTAGTTGGAAGCAGTGAAGATTTATCGATTGATCAAAATATACCGACTGAAAATTATTGCTTGACATTAAATGATGGATGTGAAACTCCGGCAGTAACTAAATGCGTAATTGTCGATGTTTACGCTGTGCCAACTGTAGCTCTATTGTTTCAAGATGGATGTGAACCTTTGGACGCGAACTTTAACGTCCTTAGTGATGCTTCATTAGTTTCCACTTCTAATTGGGACTTTGGAGACGGAAACTTCTCGACGGCGACTTCTCCTTCTCATCAATATGAATGGCCGGGAGTGTTCGACGTGGAAGTAACGTACACAACCATTGACGGCTGTATTGTTAACGAGACGTTCAATAATATCGTCGAAGTTTACGAAACTCCCTATGCATCTTTCACACATAACAGACAAGGCCAGGTTATAACGGTTGAGGATACTGAAATCAGCTTCCTGAATACTTCGGGCAGCGGAGACAGCTACTATTGGGACTTTGGAGATGGTAAGAGTTCAAATCAGGAGAATCCTCATCATGTTTACCCACAGACCGGTGGAATTGGATATGACATCAGTTTGACTGTGACAAGTCAATTTGGCTGTGAAGCTATTGCCGAAGGATATATCTACATAGACGAACTTCTGATCTATTACATCCCTAACGCTTTTACTCCGGACGGAGATCAGTACAATGACAACTTCAAACCGATATTTACTGAAGGATACGACCCGTATGACTATCACATGACGGTTTTCAATAAATGGGGAGAAGTTTTATTCGAATCTTTCAATGCTGAATATGGCTGGGATGGTACCTACAAAGGAAATGGATTGGTCAAAGATGGCGTCTATATCTGGCAAATCGAATTCGGTGAAACCTACACCGACAAGCGAAACATCATCCGCGGACACGTCACGATTCTAAAGTAATTGGCACAATCTGTTATAAAAATCTCAATCGTTTTGGAATGAAAATCGACATTGATAAGA
>CAZCAD010000571.1:0-1628 GCA_964496525.1 uncultured Flavobacteriales bacterium
ATTGCAATGCTGTCTGTTAGCGTATCCATTTTACACAAGTATTCTACAACCAGTGTTACTTCAAAAGTGCCATCTACAAGATATACATGTAACGGATTCTGAAGAGTTGAAGTGGTTCCATCTCCAAAGTCCCATTGGTAGGACAAAACTGTTCCGCCTGAAGTAAAGGCTTCGAATAGTACGGTATCAATGTCGCAGAAATTAGGATTTGTTCCGAGGTACTGTGACATTGCTAAGCTGTCATTAATGTTGTTTACTCCAACACCGGCACTGTAGAAATAGCTTTCTGCCCATTGGTGTCCGTAGGTATATGCGAGGAATCCACAACCCGTAGTTGTGAGGGTGTGAGATCCGATATCAATACCGGTAATAGTGTATGAATAAGCAGCGTCAGCCGGCACCGGTAGCCATCCACCCACAACCACCCCGTTCAACTGTACTAATCCAATGTCGATTGTTCTGGTAACTACATTTAAATAGTTTGTATCTAATCCGTTGTAATCAACTGCAAAAAATGTTGCGGTATCCAAAAACATTTGTTCATTTGAATTTAGGACGACCATAGCCGGATCGGCGGCATTGTTACCACTACAAGAGGCGTTTTGCAAAGATTGAGTCACACAAAAGGGGTTGTTTGCCGAAATGAAAAGAATTTCGTCACTAAAATCCACGTCGATGTACTCACCGGCATCAATAATTCCAAGTGAAACCCCATCTTCAAACACCTCTGTGGCATTTACGGAGGCCGTTGCCCGATAAGTATTAATATTTTGTCCCTCGGTTTTTACAACGATGTATTCAAATCCCCAGGTGTTTATAGGAAAGGCCTGATCAAATATTGGGTCTTTCGTTGATCCCAGACAAACACCTACTTGAGCAAAAACATGTCCGTTAAATACAGCAAACTTATCTGTTCCGTTAGTTGCAACAACTGTTGTTCCGGTCAAATCGTTCGTTGTGCCGTCCGCTGCTTGAACCATATAGACTTCTCCCGGATTTAAAGTGACCGGAGCCATTGGAGTACCTGCGATTCCCGCACCTTCCGTATCACAAGCCGGTGTTATTACAAACTCACAAGGAGCAGAACCTGCCACAACGATGAACTCTGATTTATTAAGAGAGAAGTTCTTGTAGGTGGTTACCATATAATTTGATCCCAGCGAAGGTACCGGCAGAACCACACTCGCTTCAGAGCGATACAAATGGAATGTGCTGGCGTAAACTGTTACAGGATCAACTGAGGTAATGTGAATTCCAACATCAAGAATTACCTCGTCTTCAATGATATCGGCATCAATCGATGGAAGGGTAACTGTAGTAACGAAGCCGGGGATTAATGTGATTGCCTGCGAAAATGCCGTTCCCGGAATTTCAACAAGACCGGTCGTAGCAAATCTGGAGGAGACGTTAATCTCGAAGATCGCATTCGTATTGTCAAATACTTCAGGAAATGCCACCCAGAAATCTGTTCCTTCATTTGTCAAATCCTGGGCAAAAGAACGTGGGCTGAAAAAGCAGATTAAAAAAGCAAAAAATAGTAGAAGGCCGGTGGTGTTTTTCATCATGTCACTTTAATTATCGAACGCCAATTCGCATTCAAAAGTAGCTTCTAAGCAAGACTTTTTCAT
>CAZCAD010000572.1:0-1624 GCA_964496525.1 uncultured Flavobacteriales bacterium
ATTTTGTGACGATTAAGACAGATGTCGATTATAACAATAAATGGGATAAGGCGGATAAGGACATTCATGCCAGGATGGGCGATATAAAGTCGGCGCAGATTGCTTACAAAGAATTGAACGGAGGCTACACCAATAGCATGGATGATTTGATCGATTTTGTCAAGAATGGTAAGAAAATGGTGATCAGGAAAATGGGATCAGTTCCGGAACGCCAAATTTTACCGGAGGAAAGAGATTTAATTTACGGCGATGATCGTCCGATTGATTTCCTAATGACCGAGTATGAAGCCTGGTTTCTTGTAAATTCAGATAAGCCTCCCGCCGATTTGGATGGTTTTGCCAGGGACACTTCATTTGTTTCTGTAATGGAAGCAATTTTTGATGATTTATCATACATCGAGAACAGGGAAAAAACCGGATGTCTATTGGCATTTCATCCTGACTCTATGCGATTCGTACCCTACTCTAAATTTTTGGTTGAATTGGACACTTCATTTTTATCAAGAGGTGATTCGGGTGAAGTAAAGGTTCCGACTCTTCAAGTTCGAATGCAGCACCCGATGGATGATGAGATGATTTATCAAATTGGTGATGTCAATGACAGTCACTTGCGAGAAAGCTGGAAGAAATAGTTCAAGATGTCGATCAATAAGGAGGACACCTACCAACATGCCTTATGCATTGATTTGACGTCTCATCAGCTTCAATACGCCTTTTTAAATAAAAAAACAAAAAATATTACGGCGATCAATCGTATCGACTTATCTGAATACAATCGCGAGGGTGTTGAACCGTTCCTGACCAATGAGGTCTTGAAATATGAATTCGATACCCTGTCTGTTTCAGCCGGTTCTGCAAGAAATACGCTGATCCCATTTGATCTTTTCAATCATTCCAAGGTGGAAGACATATTTGCTCTAAACTTTCCCAGACCATTTGATGGTGTTGATTACAACAGGATACCGGAATTAGGAATGGTCAACATTTATGAATTTCCGGTTTGGATTAAGTCGACTTTCGTGCCCAAGTTTCCCAGGATCAAATTAATCCATCGATCGTCCGTTTTCCTCAGAGGAATTTTTGATCAATCAACTTTTGAAGGGAAAATTCATTTATTGATTGAAGATTCACAGTTCTATTTGGCAGTAACGATAAAATCCAAACTTCAATATTTCAATCGCTTTGATATGTTAGCTTTTTCGGATCTGGCTTATCATTTGAATTTCGTAATTGATCAGAAACAGTTAGAGGTAGAAGAATATGAACTGAATTTATATGGGATTGATGAGAGTTGGGAGCATCTCGAAGAGTTAAAGGGCATCTGTCCGTGTCAATTGAAAGTTGACGCTACGGCTGAAATGGGAAAAGATTTTATTTTGGCAAAACAGCTACTGTGCGTGTAGTTGGGGGCAAATATAAAGGGCGGAGATTTAGACCTCCGAAAAAATTTCCTTCACGCCCCACCACCGACTACGCAAAAGAAGCCCTGTTCAATATCCTTGAAAACCGATACGATCTCGAACAATTTTCAGTTCTTGACTTATTTGCCGGAACCGGAAATATCAGTATGGAGTTTTTATCCAGGATAGTAAAAAATGTTTTGAGCGTTGATAATCACCGAGTG
>CAZCAD010000573.1:0-1617 GCA_964496525.1 uncultured Flavobacteriales bacterium
AAAATAAACTGCGTTTTGACGTATCGGTAAAGTATTTGGAAGAGTTTATGAAGAAGCAGATCGAAGAAATTGAGAATCAAAAGGAATCAATAGAAATTATAAAGTTGGAAGAAAGCTTATTTGCTGAATATGATTGGATAATTAATGGAGAACAAAAAAAAATCAAGCTAAAAGGAAAGGCAGACCGCATCGATCGGATCGGAAATCACTATCGCATTATCGATTATAAATCGGGGAAATGTAAGGAAGATCAGGTGACTTTCAAAGTTGATAATTCGGTTGGGGTCGGTATGCAGGATTTTATGAACGATACTAAAAAGTCTTACGCCAGACAGTTGCTTATGTATGCTCTTATGTTCCGACAGCAATATCCTGAAGCCAAAGAATTCTCGGTTGGAATTATCTCGATGGTGAATCTCCGGGACTGGATTCAAAATGTGAGAATTGTTAAAAGTGAGGATGTCATTATTGATCATGAAATTCTCGATGCTTTTGAGGAGGAACTTCGTCAAAAGCTGGAAGAAATACTAAGTGATGATTTTAAGTTTAGTCATGATGCGGATTCCGAATACTGTGATTACTGTGAGAGTTAAGGTCTACTTCAACTTATCATTATCCAGATGCCTGCGACCATCTCTTTTGGTTTTCTTCTCGATGTTCTTTTTAAGAGCCTCTTCAAGGTCTACACCCGTTTGATTAGCAAGACAAATTAATACCCACAAGACGTCAGCCATTTCATCGCCCAGATCCTTTCCTTTGTCAGATTCTTTTTCAGATTGCTCACCATATCGTCTGCCAATAATTCTGGCGACCTCACCAACTTCCTCCGTTAGCTGAGCCATATTAGTTAGCTCATTAAAGTAACGGACTCCGTATTTATTGATCCATTCGTCAACCAATTTCTGAGCTTCCTGTATTGTCATTAGCGATTATATTTTTATTACTTCAGTTTGTTAATTATGTTTGTAGTCGAATATCCCTCAAGCAGGGGAATGACGTCAACCCGACCTCCATATTCTCGAACCACATCGCTACCTACTATATATTTAGGGTTGTTTGGATCCGTTTCCAGAGGGTCGTAATCTGCTCCCTTCAATAATAGATCCGGTTTCAATTCCCGAATAAGTTCTATTGGAGTATCATCATCAAATTCTATGATAAAATCGACAAATGCAAGAGCAGCAAGAACTGTAGCACGATCTTCGAACTTATTGATCGGCCGATCTTCTCCTTTGTCTTGTCGCCGAACCGAATCATCTGAATTTAAGCCAAGTATGAGAATATCCGCCCGATCGGCTGATTGACTCAAATACTCGACATGACCTTTGTGCAAAATATCGAAGCAACCATTCGTAAAAGCGATTTGCTTTTCCACCCGAATGTCTTCCAGATCGTTTTTAAGCGATTCAAGGGATTTGATCTTATTCTGTAGATTCTCTAGCCGGCTCATCCTTATCAAATTTAACGTTTTTACCGTTTAGGGCGAGAGAGATCAGTCCCAATACAATTACCATGATAGTTTGTGCCGTCCAGGCGATCCAGCCCAAGGCAAGTGCTTCAGGTGCAATTGCTCCCACAGAATCCGGTAAATAAACGGTCAATATTAATCCTACAAAT
>CAZCAD010000574.1:0-1585 GCA_964496525.1 uncultured Flavobacteriales bacterium
CTGATCTCCATCTGTCTAACTATGGCTTTGCCTGGTTAATTTCCTCCTACAAAGGGCATTATCGTGTTTCGCACGGCGGAAACATCGATGGCTTTTCGGCATCAACCTGCTTTTTTCCCTCAGATAGTTTGGGAGTTATTGTTCTTTGTAATCAAAACGCATCGCGAATTCCGTCCTTGGTAAGAAATACGATTGCGGACCGAATACTTGAGGTTCGGAAAACAGATTGGAACGGCCAATTTGTGGAAAATCGCAGGAAACAGCGAGAGGCATCAGATGAAGTAGAAGCAAATTCGGAAAGCTCGAATAAAAAGGGAACAAAACTATCGCATAAGATAAGTGACTATTCAGGATCCTATTTCCACAAAGGTTACGGTACCTTCAAGGTAGAATTGAGAAATGACTCTTTATTCGCTGTCTCTCCAACCGTGACGATGTGGCTCAGTCATTGTCATTACGATATTTTTGAGCCTTTTGAAGTATCTGAAATTGGAATTGATACCACCGACAAAGGTCTTATGCGATTCAATTATCACACCGATAATCAAGGTGAAATTGATGGTTTCGACCTCAACTTCTCAATAATGGAGGAACCAAAGTTCTTTGAAAAACAATTAATCACTGTTGATTTAACTGCGGACCAATTGAAACCCTTTCTTGGTGATTATCAGCTAACGAATGGTAACGTTACTGTTCTTGTAAAAGAAGATACGAAGCTCTTCATTGCTGTTGAAGGTCAAGGTGAATTTGAGTTGGTTCCAGTGAGTGAGACGAAGTTTGCGATCAAAGACCTTGAAGGATTTTTTGTTGACTTCTTGTCTGAAAATGGAAAAATTAACGGACTTCTTTTCGTTCAGCCAAACGGAACGTTTAAGGCGGTGAAGAATTGATCATGGACAGAAGACCGAAGACCGAAGAAGCATGCCGTCTTCCGTCTTTCTTCTATCTTTGTGCTCCCCTGCTTCTCCGCCTCAAACGGATTCGCAGTACAAAGAATGAAAAAAACTGGTGTTCTTCTGATTAATCTTGGCACCCCTGATAGTCCCGGCACCGCTGATGTAAGACGATATTTACGCGAGTTCTTGAATGATCCTAGGGTCATCGACATTTCGGCATTCAGGCGTTTTATGCTGGTGAACGGAATTATTGTTCAGGGCACCAAAGTCAGCAAAGCTTTACAAACAACTTTGGGAAATGTGGGATGGAGAATCTCCTCTGTGGACGTTTGGAAAAAAACTCAGGAGCCTGAGCCAGGAGAGATTCAAAAATGAAAATGTAACCGTCCATTTTGCAATGCGTTATCAAAACCCTTCTTTGGATTCAGTTCTTGCTGAAATGAAAGTAGCTGCTTATGATCAAATAGTTATTCTTCCTTTATTTCCACATAATGCCTCAGCCTCAACCGGCTCAGCCATTGAAAAATCGTTGAAAATCATTCAAAAGTGGTGGAGCATTCCGGATGTCAAAATTGTCTCGACCTTCTATAATCATCCAAAATACATTTCAGCCTTTGTCGAGAATGCGAGCAAGCATGAAGTGGCAGCTTTTGATCATGTGATTTTCTCTTATCATGGTTTACCCGTGC
>CAZCAD010000575.1:0-1585 GCA_964496525.1 uncultured Flavobacteriales bacterium
AATCGCCGTAGTCGTTTGCAAAGTTCGACAGAATCTGAAGAAAGAGTGTCGTTAAAATTGAGAAGAGCAGTATTCCCCAATTGAAATACTGAATTTTATCACAATAAGCAGGATATACATTGGTGAAGGCCAGGGCATTTCCAAGAATAATGCTGGAGAAGGTGAGGGGCAAGGTCCTCAATCGTGCCGCTTTTATCCAGGCTTTGGCACTACTGCTCTGATTAATAAATACGTATCTGTATTTCACTTCTCTATTTTCCTTTCTAATTCGTTAAAATTTTAAGTCGTAGCTATGGCTATGCCTAAAAATTTTGCCTCTTACAAAGAAAAAATACAAGCAAAATTTACAAACACCTATTTATTAATCAGAGCACTGCTCATATTTATCTCCCCAGAGATTCTTTATGGTTTCAGCGATTTCTTTTTCTTTCTTGCTGCTTCCGGCTTCGAAAAAGTTGGTTCCCTTTAACTCCTCCGGAAGGAATTCAAGGTCCACAAAGTTGTTGGCTCCGTCATGAGCGTATTTATAATTATCACCATAACCCAAATCTTTCATGAGGCTCGTCGGTGCATTTCTCAAATGTAGAGGAACACTCAGGTTTCCGCTCTCCTTAACCAGCTCCTGAGCTTTTCCGATAGCCTTGTAAGATGCATTTCCCTTTGGCGACGTTGCAAGATAAATGACTGCTTGAGATAGTACTAATCGGCCTTCCGGCCAACCGATTTTATTAATCGCATCAAAGGCGGCATTCGCGATAATTAAAGCGTTGGGATTTGCGAGACCGATGTCTTCCGAGGCAGAAATGATAATTCTTCGGGCTATGAACTTCGGGTCCTCTCCTCCTTCGATCATTCTTGCCAACCAATAAACCGCAGCGTTGGGGTCGCTCCCACGAATAGACTTGATAAAGGCGGAGATAATATCATAGTGTTGTTCACCACCCTTATCGTAAATCGCAATATTCGCCTGGATGGTGTCAGTGACTAATTCGTTGGTAATATCTAAATCGTCATCCCCATTTTGAGCCACAACCATTTCGATAGCGTTCAACAATTTTCGCGCATCACCGCCCGAAACCTTCAAGAGTGCCTCGGTTTCAACCAACTTTATTTTTTTGCCGGACAGCTCTTTGTCATTTTGCAAAGCGCGATTCATGAGTTCATTCAGCTCGTCTTTGGTATGATACTTCAAGATGTAAACCTGACAGCGTGAAAGCAGCGCAGAGATAACCTCGAACGATGGGTTTTCAGTTGTCGCACCGATCAAGGTGATGACTCCCTTTTCAACTGCTCCCAACAAAGAATCTTGCTGTGATTTGCTAAACCGATGGATTTCATCGATGAATAAGATGGCATTATTATTTCCAAATAAACCCGCATTTTCAACCTTCGAGATGATCTCACGAATATCCTTAACACCCGAATTTATTGCTGATAAAGCATGGAACGGTCGATCAACTGTATTGGCGATAATTCGTGCCAGTGTCGTTTTACCGACGCCGGGCGGCCCCCAGAATATCATGCTCGGAATATTGCCACTTTCAATGGCTTTCCTCAGACCTGAATCGGGACTTAGAATATGCTG
>CAZCAD010000576.1:0-1577 GCA_964496525.1 uncultured Flavobacteriales bacterium
AGGACAGACATAATCTGTGGCAGCTATCGTCAGTCTTTCGACAATTCCCCATCGAAAATTCAATATTTTTTCCATCTCGCAACCATTTTATTGTAAGTGAATCGATGTCTTTTTAACTGCTCCAGCAGCTCCATATCGCTCCAAACAAGAGACCGCCAGCTATGATTTTTCTTTTTGAGTTCCAATGATTCAATTGTCATAGGAACCAGACCTGAGAGATCATAGATGATTGATTTGTCCTCGATTCCGTACTCCGCATTGTAATCCAAAATGAAGGGGTAGGTGTCAGGGCCCAGTGTCATCAGATAGCGAAAGTCAATTTCGGAATGCGTAATTTGACTGAGATTGTAAGACGCGATAATGCGATTCCAATTAAAGGTGACCAGAACCACAAGGACGAATAAAAAAGAGAGCGAAGCGGATCGTATTAAAAACCAAATTGACTTATTCTTGAGAAGTTTATAAACGGTCAGTGAAATTCCGATAATAGCCAGCATCAGATATATAAATACCCCGATTCGTTTATAAGTCAGGCCATAATGAAATACATACTCATGATTCTTAATCGCTGATGTTGCGACCATGAGCATATTTTGCAAGAGCCAAATAAATGCCAGACTCTGAAGAATTCGATTTTTTAGAAAGTTGAGTTTTCCCCTGAACATAAATGTGATTAGAAGGATGACAAGAATTATCGATCCGATCAGCGAATTTATTCCATCATGAACCATTAGGGAATCGGTTAATACTCTTTCAGAGCTGCCCATCTCGAACAGCACATAACGAACATCAATTATGTTGTAGAGAAGAAGAAGCAGATTTAGAATTGATAGAAGACTGATAGCTGCTTTTAGTTCGTTTTTGTAGCCCAGAAATTTTTGAATTTTGTCGGAATAGGTAATCGGGATATCATTTTTCTTGCTGTCCTCCCATTGGTTGATTGACAGCTCGTTCTTAAAGAAAAAGAAACCGTACAAAAAGATAAGCATGAACAGATAAAAGAAAATAAAGCCCCATGATATCCAATCGAGATTGATGAATTTGGTCCAGTCGTAAAACGTAGGGTCGGCTGCTTGATATAATTTTAGAAAGATGATGACAATAATCAGGCAGGCAGCGATAATGATTGAATTCGCCATCAGTTTACTACCCCTTTCATTCGACATTTTCTTGAAAGAAGAAATAAAAGCAGTAATTGAATAGTAAAAGCCGGTGCACCAGGACTGTAAAGATTGCATTCCGCCAAGAACTAATGAGAGCTGCAAGCGGTTTGAGACAGCAAAGAAGTACAGAAATGAAACGATATAGAGAAAGATCGGGAAGACGGTCCCATTCACAAAGATTCCCACAGACGCGATTATCCAGCAGACGGCAGAAAACCACCATTTTGGAGATTTTAGGTTCGGGCGGTAAAAAAATCCGACGGTGAAAACGCTCAAGGCCGAAACGATAGAGGTATTTAAACCACAAAGCTCCTGATAGAAGAGATTGGATATCGCCAAGACCCAGATAAAAAAGAGGCTGATTTTTAGTTTCATAATTTAAGTATTTTATTTAATATTATTTGAATTTATATT
>CAZCAD010000577.1:0-1562 GCA_964496525.1 uncultured Flavobacteriales bacterium
CCAGATTTACTTGTTCGCCTCCATAGAGTACTGTACCTCCTTCTTCTTTCGCAAGTTCAATATAGGAAAGTACTTTTTCCAGATGGTCTTTAGAAACAACCGCTCCCAATTTCGCCTCCGGATCTGAAGGAAAAGAAACTTTCGCTTTTTCTGTTTTGGCCACGAAAGCCTCTTTGAACTTATCGTAGATTGGGCGCTCAATGAAAATTCTGGAACCACATAAACAGATTTGACCTTGATTTGCAAATGAACTCTTCATTGTCGTTGAAAGCATTTTGTCAAAATCGCAATCGGCAAAAATGATATTTGGATTCTTACCCCCCAATTCAAGCGAGAGTTTTTTGAACATTGGAGCGGCGATTTTGGCAATAGCTTCCCCTGTATTGGTTCCGCCGGTAAATGAAATCGCCTTAATTCGCGGATCCCTTGTCATAGCGTCTCCAACTTTATGTCCCAATCCGTGCACGATATTCAAAACACCCTGTGGCAATCCTGCTTCCCTGCAAACTTCTGACAGCATAAATGCCGTCATTGGCGTTACTTCAGACGGTTTAGCAATCACACAATTTCCACTGGCTAAGGCGGGAGCAATTTTCCAGGTAAACAGATAAAGAGGCAAGTTCCAGGGCGAAATACAGCCGACAACTCCAATGGGTTTCCTCAAGGTGTAGTTAACTCCCATTCCTTCCATATAATGCGATTCGGATGCATAATGCAGAATAGCAGTCGCAAAGAATTTAAGATTACTGACTGCTCGTGGAATGTCAACGTGCTTTGCAAGCGAAATCGGTTTACCATTGTCCAGGGATTCGGCAGCAACAAACTCATCCGTTTTGGCTTCGAGAAGATTCGCCACTTTTATCAGATGATCAGAGCGTTGATTTTTAGTCAGGCCTGACCATGTCGGAAAGGCAGCCTCAGCTGCTTTAATTGCTTTATCGACATCTTCTTTTGTTGAATCCGGAATTTGAGAATATACCTGCCCTCGCGATGGGTCATAATTATCAAGGTACTCCTTTTGAGCCGGTTCAATCAGTTCTCCATCGATGTAATTTTTAATGTATTGCATAATTCGGGCTTAAAAATAAGCATATTATTCGTTGGAGAATTCTTCATGAACATTGATTTATAAACTGCCCCGTGAAGTGATGACAATGTCAGAACGATCTCGTGGATTTCAAATCCGGGAGAGTGAGAGTGATGACAATGTCAGAACGATCTCGTGGATTTGAAATCCGGGAGAGTGAAGTTAGCGGATAATTCTGACACAATCAATCATTGCGAAAAGGATTGAACGGAAAAAGAAAAAAGGGTTTCAAAAGTCTGCTCATATGGGTCATCAAATGTTGATGTGATGACCTACAATAATTATGGCTTGGAAGTGAAAAAATACACGACCAATGCAAATAAAATAAAATCCATCCAAACCTTTTTTGGAGGACCCGATTCCAATAAACCACTCATGCATAGTGAATACGGGCCGGGACCTGACATACACGTCTGCGCGAATGATACTCGTTTTATTAAGGGAATTACCCTTTTGCCATTTACCGGTGCAGCCG
>CAZCAD010000578.1:0-1553 GCA_964496525.1 uncultured Flavobacteriales bacterium
TTCTGCCCTTTTGTTTTGAAGCCGACTTTTCTGATAGGTTCCCTTAAGAGCATCTCTCTCATTTTTGTAAAAAGTCTTATGATCCGAATATTTACCCGTATTGCTGTTTCTGGACTGCCTAACATCAATTTAGAGAAGCGGTATCAACTCTTCCAGTTTAATTTCACGGGAACCCTTGAGTAAGATGAAACCGTCCGAAATTTCGGAAAGATCCACGCTTTCAGAGAGTGCCTCAGTGTTTCTGAAGGCAGGGTACTCTGTGACGGTCCTGAAGAACTCTGAGCCAACCAAATAGGCATCAAGACCCAATGATTTTGAAAGTTCCACGATTTTCAAGTGTTCAGTCGCTGAGATACTTCCCAGCTCCAACATATCGCCGAGGATCATCAACTTGCCGGGATGATCTACCTTTGCAAAACTCTCAATCGCCGCCTTCATGCTTGTAGGATTGGCATTATAGCAATCCACAATCAATGTGTTTCTGTCACCTGAGATTACCTGCGAGCGCTGATTCGACGGTTCATATTCTGTTAAAGCCGCGCTTATGTTTTCATTACTAATTCCGAAATATTTACCGACCGCGACTGCTAAAAGAAAATTTGTGAAGTTGTATTCACCGACCAAATTCGTCTTAAGGTTTTCGGAAGAATATGCGGTCGATGTCCAATTGAAAGTGACAAAAGGATCCAATTCTATCAGATTTCCCTGTACTTCCCCTACTCCATTTCCATACGAAAAGTGTTGCTTTCCGACAGGAAGATGCTCAAGGAGTATTTCATCTTCTTGATTAAAAATAATATTTCCACCTTTTTCCTCCATGTAACGATAAAGTTCAGTTTTAGTCTTTATAACTCCTTCAAGAGATCCAAATCCTTCGAGATGTGCGGCACCAATATTTGTGATGATTCCGATGGTCGGTTCGGCAATTTGAACCAGTACCTGAATATCTCCGGGACGACTGGCACCCATTTCGATGACGGCAAGGTCGTGCTCAGAAGTCAATTTCAGAAGAGTAAAGGGGACTCCCAATTGATTGTTCAAATTGCCCTCAGTGATCAGCACATTTTTTTCTTTTTGCAAAACTGCCCCCATTAATTCCTTCGAGGTAGTCTTTCCATTACTGCCCGTTATGGCAATAATCGGAATATCAAACTGTCTGCGGTGATAGTTTGCCAATTGCTGTAATGTATCCTGAACGTTTTCAACCAGAATGCATTTGTCATTTTCTGCATACTCGCTTTCGTCAATTACGGCATAAGAACATCCATCCTTAAGTGCCTTATCTGCAAATTCATTGGCGTTAAAATTATCTCCTTTTAAGGCGAAGAACATTGAATTAGCTATAATCTTTCGGCTGTCGGTGCAGATTCCGTTTGAATCTATAAATCGCTGATATAATTCTTCAAGTTCCATTAGTTCAAGATGGCCTCTATGCCGGGTAATACTTTTCCTTCCAAAAACTCGAGCATCGCACCTCCGCCGGTGGAAACATGGCTGAATTGGTCTGCCAGTTCAAACATATTGACCGCGGCAACGCTATCTCCACCGCCAAT
>CAZCAD010000579.1:0-1535 GCA_964496525.1 uncultured Flavobacteriales bacterium
TAAAGAAGGTAAAATTATTGGAACCAATTTCAGAGGCCCCAAACTCGAAGAGCAATTAAAGCTGGTATTTGATCGTTAAGCCCGCATTATAAAGATTGAATAACCAATTTTTGCAGTCTACGTAATCTTCCTTAATGGCAGAAAAGAAAATATTCTTTGCATCTGACTTCCATCTTGGCGCTCCTGATTACGAATCAAGTTTAGAGAGGGAAAAGAAAATTGTCCGCTGGATGGATAGCATCAAGGACGAAGCCTCCGAAATTTTTCTTTTAGGTGATGTCTTCGACTTTTGGTTCGAGTACAAAAAAGTCATCCCAAAAGGGTTCGTTCGAATTCAGGGTAAAATAGCCGAACTCACTGATCGTGGAATTCCCGTTCACTGGTTTATTGGCAATCATGACATGTGGATTTTCAACTACATTCCAAAAGAACTCGGCGTTGAACTGCACAAGGCCGAAATTGAACGTGAGTATAATGGTAAAAAATTCTTCATTGGTCATGGTGATGGTCTGGGACCGGGAGACCGAGGTTATAAATTCATAAAAAAAGTTTTTCGGAATCGAGTCTGTCAATGGCTGTTCGCGCGCTTTCATCCAAACTTCGGAATCGGTCTGGCAAATTTCTTCTCGCGAAAGAGTCGCGCGGCGACCGGAACTTCGGACGAAAAATTCTACGGCGAAGAAAAAGAATTTCTCATTCAATTTTGTAAAGCCAAACTCAAAGAAAAACGCTACGATTATTTCATCTTCGGTCATAGACACTTGCCAATCGACGGCTTCGACCTGGGTGATAACAGCAAGTACTTTAATTTAGGAGATTGGATTTCACATTTTACTTATGGCGTCTTTGATGGAGAAAATTTCATCCTTAAAAAGTACGAGGAATAATTTTTATCAGAATTAGTTGAAACCTTTTTTCTAATCCATCGTTTATACTATTTGTAAACGGATCAATTATAACGATTACAGGTTAAGGGTTAAAGGAGGTGTTCGCGTCACGTGGGCACTTCCTTTATTTTTTTGCTTTTTCCACCTTTTTTCCAAGACCTCCGAATAGCCATATTAGAAACCAAGAGAAGATATCTTCCCGAATTTGGGCGGTAAAAGTCTTATAAATGACTATTATTGTAGCATTATTAATCACTGGCTTGTTGATTTGAGCACAAAAATTAGTATCGAAAATTCAAGCCAGGTTCCGACGCTTCGGAACCACAAATTATATTTTATGAGTAAAGGAAAAGTTAAGTTCTTTAATGAATCAAAAGGATTCGGTTTCATTATTGATGATGAATCAGGTAAAGAACATTTTGTACACATTTCAGGACTTGTCGATGCTGTACAAGAAAATGACGCTGTAATATTTGAATTACAAGAAGGAAAAAAAGGTTTAAATGCAGTGAACGTGAAGCTCGCTGATTAAAACTTAAGCGATATTTTTAAAAAACCTGGTCCACCTTAGGCGGATCAGGTTTTTTTGTGAGATAGAAATTTCTTTAGGAACTTTCGCTAGTGCTCTAAACCTTAAGCCATAAGTCA
>CAZCAD010000580.1:0-1520 GCA_964496525.1 uncultured Flavobacteriales bacterium
TGTCCCTTTGGTTAATATCTACCCCTTCGGTGACCAGAATCCTAGCCACATCAGGTCCGGCTCCCCATATCGGCTGATTGCCGGCATCATTCAGTTTTCTAGGATCCGCCCCCTTGTCAATTAACAAGCGCGCTAGATCGGGATAATCATAATAACCGGTATAATGCAAGGCTGTAGCTCCATCCACGGTTTCTTTATGAATATCAGCTCCTTTCTTTATCAAGTCTTCAGCCACCTCAACTTGACGTCCACTAATGGCAAGAATTGTAGCCGTCTTACCGAAAAAGTCCTGGGCATCAAGCTCAGCTCCCTTCTCAATTAATAAATTAACCACCTCCATATTGGGTTCCAGATGAAAATAGACGTTTCCATAATTGCGCTGAATATTGGGGCACTTGATATCGCCGTCTGCTACCGTATGCATCAGAGCTGTACGTCCACTGCGATCCTGAGCATTCACATCCGCTCCATACGCTAGAAGCAATCGCATCATATTAAGGTTTTTCGGCTGGAGAATTCGCTTTTCCTGAACCGTCCAATACGGTTTTACTTCCACGATTTTCACGTCGCAGGGTTCACAAAATTCAGCACAAATGAGTAAAGGAGTTTTACCCCAGTTGTTTCTGGCATTTACGTCGGCTCCTTGCTTC
Organism: uncultured Flavobacteriales bacterium; assembly: GCA_964496525.1. GTDB lineage: Bacteria > Bacteroidota > Bacteroidia > Flavobacteriales_D > Crocinitomicaceae > JAKSBJ01. The sequence continues at coordinate 651 of CAZCAD010000580.1, forward strand.
AACAGCTTTTGCGCTTTGGAAATATCCCCGTCCAAAACGGCCAACATCAGCTTCGTCCAGGATGTATCCGTGATAATTCCGTTGGAATTGGTCTGCTTCGAAAAAGCAGTATTTAACGCAAAGATTAGAATTAAGAATGTCGAATAATTATGAGTGATCTTCATGATTGAGCTTTCAATTTAGATCAAAAAGCTCAGGTGGAATGTTATGGCGGAGTTAATTATTTAATGTCTCCTAAAATCTGCATTGCCTCGAAGATGTAGGCGTCTTTTCGGATGTCCTTGTACCAGGCGTCTGTTCTTTGCTTGATCTTCTCATCCTTTAGCTTTTCTTCATCGGAAGGCAGCGTTTTGATCTGAAGACCTTCTATGTCTTTTTCGAGGTCGTCAAATTTTTTCGACTCTTCATCAAACTTCTCTTTTTCAGCCCGATAAGTCTCAAAGTGAATGCTTTGTGAGCTTATATCGGAACGTTCTTTCAAACGCCGGGCCTGCTCTTCAATCAATTTAAAAACCGGATTGTCGGCAACCCTCGCTTCCGATGCTTTCCGAAGTTTTGCGATGTTGGGTTGATTTTCCCAGACATCATATTCGCAAGCATCAATTTCATCCCATTCCAGCGCAAAATCCTGCTCTCTTTCACCGATATCGATGAACATAAATTCATCCGGTAGAACGATATCGGGCCTGACGCCTTTCAACTGCGTTGTTCCACCATTTATCTGATAGAATTTTTGCATGGTAATCTTGATAGATCCCAGCGGTTTTAGGTTGTTGAATTCAGCCGGTAGTGCTGCATCCAGACCGAAGAAACGTTGAACTGTACCCTTTCCGAATGAAGATTTACTTCCCACAATAACCCCGCGACCAT
>CAZCAD010000581.1:0-1519 GCA_964496525.1 uncultured Flavobacteriales bacterium
AATTATTACAGTAGCCTATAATTCTGCCGAGACAATTGGTGATACAATTGATTCAGTGCTTTCGCAAAAGAACATTGATTTAGAATACATCCTTGTCGACGGAGCTTCGAAGGATAAGACCATGGAGATTGTTAGCTCCTACGGTGAGCGTATTCACAAGGTTGTTTCTGAGCCGGACAAAGGAATTTATGATGCCATGAACAAAGGTGTTTCCCTGGCGAGTGGAGAAATAGTCGGAATCTTGAATTCTGATGACTTTTACACCTCTGAGACCGTTTTGGAACAGCTTGTCGCCACCTTCGATACGGATACTAAAGGAGTTTATGGCGATTTGGTCTACGTAGATCAGGAGAACACGGATCTCATTAAGCGAAAATGGATCGCAGGCGAGTATATACCAGGTTCTTTTACGAAAGGCTGGATGCCACCTCACCCGACATTTTTCGTACGCAAAGAAGTTTACGAAAAATTCGGAGCCTACTCAATGCAACTCAAATCCGCCGCCGACTACGAATTCATGCTCAGAGTGATCCATAAGCATGAAATCCCAATCAAATATTTGCCACAAATCCTTACCAAAATGAGAGTGGGAGGCAAAAGCAATATGAGCATAGCAAATCGATTAAAAGCGAATAAAGAAGACAGAAAAGCCTGGGAAATGAATGGCTTGAAGGTGTCCAAACTGACCTTAATTCGTAAGCCACTGTCAAAAATAGGGCAGTTTATTAAGAAATAGACCGAAGACGGAAGACCGAAGCTTTTGGTCTTACATCTAGAACCCCCTGTGAATAAGAATACAAGAGTTCTACCTATTATTTAGTGTTTCTGCACCATATAATTCATACTTTTGTTTGAAATCTGGTTTTACAATTTGAAATTAAAAGAATAACTATGAAAAAATTTTACACATTGATCGGAGGTTTACTACTAACGACAGGGATTTTCGGACAATCGATGTCCGAGGATTTTGAAGGATGGACGGTTGGCGACTACATGGGAGTAGTATCCGCTGATTGGACGACCTGGAGTGGTGCTACCGGTGGCACTGAGGATGTACAGGTGATGGATGTATCTGCAGTCGGTACAGGTCATGTCCAGGGAATTTATTTCCAAACCACGGGTGGCGGTGGACCACAGGACGTTGTTGTACCATTCGGTGGCGCTTATGAAACAGGTGACTTCTTCTTTGAAACGGATATGTATGTTGAGACAGGAAATGGAGCCTATTTCAATTTTCAGGCCGAAACAACCATCGGATCTGTTTGGGCAATGAACTGTCAAATGACGGATTTAGGCGAAATGTACGTTGATGACGGAATTTCAGTTCTAATATCAACTACCTTTCCTTTTGATACCTGGTTTACCATAACTTTCGATATTAACCTCAGCACTAATGATTGGGAAGTATTGATTGACGGTGTTTCTCAGGGTATCGTTCAAAACGAGATCAACAAGGTGGCCTCATTGGACTTGTATCCGGTGAACTCAAACTTTGGCGGAAATGGTTTGGCAAGTTTCT
>CAZCAD010000582.1:0-1513 GCA_964496525.1 uncultured Flavobacteriales bacterium
ATTTTCGTAAGCCGTAATAATTCTTCTATAAATCGGAATGCTTTTTTTCGTCAATTTCACTTTATCACCGGCCGATGGAATTGTCAAAGGGCCAAAATTATCTTCAGACCAATCGTACTGAGGATCGTTCGGAAAGATGTGGAAATATCCCGGGATATCCGCTTGCCCGCCCATCATTCTAAATTCAAGATATTTCTGCGTGTCTTCGGCAAGCTTCTTTTTATAATAGCCTTTCGGTTTTGTGTAAGGCCTTAGTCTTGGAAATTTCTTCTTGGCCCTGGCATAGGTTTCTTTGTTCATTGACATCACCAGGAAGCAATTCTCCTGATTATCATAGCCAAGTTCATGTAAAGCGCAGTTAAAGTTCTTCTGATAGTACTTCTCCCTCTCTTTTGTTTGCCAGGAATTATTGTCGTCAGGATCTCTGTTTGTCCATACGTCATAACCTGGGTGTCTCGTACTATCCATTATATAGCTGTATTGAAGAAACTCGGGTTGGTGAGCCAACTCTCCGTTAACATATAGCTCCTTGTCTTTTACTTCAATCACGTCGCCATAAACGGCAGTACAGCGCTTGATGTAATTCTCCTTTTTGTCAACAGGTCGTTCCAACAGCCCGTTAATTTCTGCATATCCCCTCTGCTGATCTTCCGGATAAGGTGTTCTTGAATAGACGCGACCCTTATTTTCAAATTGTTTACGCGCCTTGTCTTTGTAATACGATTTGTTCCTTTCAAACCAATCCAGGTCATTTCCTTCATTTAGACAAAGAAGCAATGCCTCGTCAGTCAGAATTTGATGATAGGTATGGCCAATCAAACCGTTCGGCATTCTTGGATCATTCAGGGCCGTATCTCCGGCCGGAAAGTTAAAAACCGTCACGTCATTTCTTTCGACAAACCGAAGTCCGGGCAATCGGGTATACGGAATAGTTTGGACGCTTGTGTAAGACTTCATGTCCAAAAGCGGAGCAAAGCTATTATGAACAATCGGGTAGGAGAAAGGAGTCATTGGTAGTCGTGCACCAAATGTAAATTTGTCAACAAATAAGTGATCCCCCACCAAAAGTGTTTTCTCCATCGATCCGGTTGGAATCTTATAAGGCTCAAAAATGTAGGTGCGAATAGCGCTTGCAGCAATCACGGCAAATAAAATCGCATCTCCCCATTCTTTAAAAACAGATTTTTTACCGGCCTTTCGGCTCCGACTGACCATTGAAATTGGATAAACGATGGCATGCCCAATCACCGGTAGCGCAAAAAACAAAGCCACATGATCACTCGGAGTTCGGGTATCCACCTGTCGCTGAACGTCCCAATTAGTATCAGGGGTTACGGGGTAATCTTTCTCATTCTTCCCAATCTTCCACATAATCGGAAAAGGAAAAAGAATTCCGAGAATAGTTTCTTTAACCCCAAAAACTCCGAATTTCCTGATATAAGAAACATTAATGCAGGCCCACATGATAAACTGTATTCCTGGCATTAACAAAAAGATAGTCCAATACCAAGGT
>CAZCAD010000583.1:0-1512 GCA_964496525.1 uncultured Flavobacteriales bacterium
CACCGCCCTCCCCCCGCGGCCCCCGCCGCCCCGCCCCCGCACCGACCCCCCGACTCCCCCGTTTTCGGGGGTAAAATTTCATTTTTTCATCTATCTATCTATCTATCTATCTATCTATCTATCAGTATATTGTGTTTATAAAATTTTCTGTTGATTTGGTGAAGTATCGGGGTCGAAAATGTGTTTTCTCGTCCGACGGTCAATGTACGGGCAACTTCAAAGCCAAAAAAATGTTATCCGCTCTAATCCTTCATTTCGACATAGAATCCACCAAATGAGCCTTTGATTTTGGGCATAAAAGATAATTGTGATTTGAATTTGACAGACCAATTTTTCGAACCTCCTTTAGTCCCCCTTTTTCAATAATGTTATAATAAACATACTCCCCTTCTTTCAGCAAACCCTCAATATTTTCACCGATTTTCGGATTTTGAACTTCCATCAAAATGATTGGCTGATGAATAGTAAGTAAATCGCCATAACCTTCAAGAACTTCATACTCAAGCGTTTCAACGTCGATTTTCATCAGGTCAATAGGAGGGATGTTGTTCTCTTCGATGTATCTTTTCAGTTTCATAACCTCAACAAGAATTGAAGTTTGATCATCAGGACGCCAATCTTTATTCAGGCTTCCAACCGTTGTATTTGCATTTGTAAACGCATTGGGACCGTGGTTGTAAAATGGTAATTCTCCATTTTCATTGGAAACAGCCAGATTCTCACAGCTTATATCGAAGTTGTTTAAGTCATTGCTCCTTTTCAAGACAGAATAAATATTGGGCTGTGGTTCAAAGGCCACAACCTTCGCGTCAGCATTATGCACTTTAGCCAGAATCGCGAATATTCCCGAATTAGCTCCGATATCAAAAATCACATTCGATTGTTCGGCCATATATGTCCAAACTGTTCTGCTCATCGCTTCCCATTCATAGTCTTCCAGGCCACTCCAGAAAATGTTTGTTTCAATTAAAAAAGCCTGGTTGTGCAATTTGAATTTTTGACCATTTATTCCTTTGGTAGTGAAGGAACCAACAAATTTCATCTTATTTCTGAGTTTCTTCGGCGGTTTAAACACCGGTCGAAGTATTTTGAAAATCGTACGACCGATTACACCATAGGCCAGTAATTTAATGTACTTCTTCATAATGTCTATTAATCTTTCAAATGAAAAAGGGGCTTAAAGTTCTTTTCCCGAAAGAAGGTTGAGAACATCAGCATATATGATTTATGCTTTTTCTCGATGACAAAGATGTCTTTACCACCAATATCCCTAAAAATATAGAATAGTAGTTCTGTACAGTATAGTTCATCCGTCGTAAACACACTGAAGCGATGGTCGAATGGGACCTCAAGATCGAGATAGTGCCTTGCGCGCTCAGCAATCTTGGGTCCGGCCGAATCGATAAAAATTGGTCGGCAGATGAATAACATGGAGTCCGTTGCATCCGGAACAAAGTCAACAAGTTTCATGCTTTGCATACCATCGATCGCATCCGGTGCTGAAGTTCCACC